>DHRA01000009.1:17624-18705 GCA_002411145.1 Firmicutes bacterium UBA5324
CGGTGACAGGTGCTCATACAATATAGCAGGCATCGCCTAGTTTGGGGTAGGAAAGGGGATCCTGCTATGTTTTTTATGCGAAAAAAACAATCAAAAGCGCAGGATATCGTATGGGATTTTGAAAACGTAGTCGGGGTGGGCAGGGGGTTTAAACACATTCGCGGCCAAAACGCAGGTAAATTATCGACGATAGTCCTGGTAAAAGAAAAAATACCGGCAAAAAAATTGGGCAGAGATCAAATAATTCCCAAAAAAATTGACGGGGAAATGACAGATGTATTCGAAGTAGGGGATATTCAGTTATTGGGCCGGACGGATCTAAACCGCCCGGCGAAGCCGGGCATGAGTATCGGACATTACAAAATCTCCGCCGGCACCTTCGGTGCGGTGGTCAAAGACAAAGATACCGGGCAGCCTTTGATTCTGTCGAACAACCACGTGCTTGCCAACATCTCCGACGGTACGGATGAACGCTCAAAGATCGGGGACCCTATTTTACAGCCGGGCCGTTATGACGGTGGTACTGACAAGGATGTTATCGCTCATCTCGAACGTTTCGTCCCGCTGTACAAACATATCGGACTGCCCAGTTGTCAAATCGCCAGTTGGTTTGCCGCTTGCTGCAATATGGTTCTCGGATTTCTAAAACCGCAATATCAGCTCAGTATCCTGCGTAAGACAGAGAAAGCAAACGCGGTTGACGCGGCTTTGGCTAAACCCCTCAATCCGGATTTCATCGCCAATGAAGTCTTTGAATTGGGCCCGGTTAAAGGCGTTAAACCAGCGGAACCCGGTATGCTGATAAAAAAAAGCGGTCGTACGACGGGTATTACGCAGAGCAAGATTAAAGTCATGGATGCCACCTTAAAAATATCCCTGGGGGGCAGTGAAATCGGCGTATTTGAAGATCAAGTCGTGGCCGGACCGATGAGCGAGCCCGGCGACAGCGGCTCGCTTATTCTTAGTGAGGATAATTATGCTGTGGGACTGCTCTTCGCCGGTTCGAACAAAGCCACCGTCATAAACCGTATTGAGACGGTGCTTGACCGGCTGAACATAACCTTTTAAGAATAAGAAGCGG
>DHRA01000009.1:18827-42547 GCA_002411145.1 Firmicutes bacterium UBA5324
CCGCTTCTTATTCTTAAAAGGTTTACCAGTTGCGGGATTCATAGCCGCGGCTGCCCCGGCCCCGGGAGCGGCCATAGCCATAACCTTGAGTGTTGCCGCCGGAACGGAATCGCCCGCCTTGCTGCTGCATGCCCATGCTGCCTGTCCCCTGAACATTGTACCAGCCTTGATCGGACATTTCTTCGAAAATCATCTGTGCATGCTCCTGCGCATTATCCTGGAGGGATTTAAACATTTGACGGGTCTGATTGCAGCTCGATTCCAGAATCGCATTATTTAAAACCTCGGACAAATATTTTTCGGTAATTAGCATGTCGTGCAGCATGTCCTGTTCAGAAAGACCGCCGCCCATACCGCTCATTTGGCGATTTTGTCCCATTTGCCGGCCGTATTTCATACTCATTCATTATCACCTCGCTGTCATTTTATTGAAGTTGTCCGGTCCGTTGACTCATTAAGCTTTGGATTTGCTGCAGGTCGTTTTGTTGATGCTGCGCAATGTGCTGACAGAGTTGACGAAGCTCCTGATCCTGACATTGCGTGGCATAATATTGATATTTGGTGCTCGTTAAGCGCAATGCGCCCATAACATCTTCCAGATATAATTGTTCCTTTTGACTTTGACCTGACTGACTGCCATAACCGGCTTGAGTGTAGCTAAAGCGATTACCCCTTGCCATTTTATCACCCCCAAGTTTTTCTCAAAGATAATATTCCCTTTAATTACCGAGAAATACATCCGGTCAGAGAACTTTCACCGGAATTTTTTGCTGTCCGGGGGCAAAAAGAAACCGCTATGCGGCTTTCGGGAGTGGGGAATAGGGAATGGGGATTCAATGAGGAATTCCCTTCCCCAGGTATATACTCCCTAAATGTCACAAAACCGCTAACGCGGACCTAAAGGATCGAACAGCAGAGGGGGATATAAGTCGAGTTTTCTCTGCGTCCCCTGCGTCTTTGCGATTCAATATTTTTATACTTTATGGTAAATAAGAAAAAACCGCCGGCCGGCGGTTAAGGCTGTGGATGCCTAATATTCTGTGATCACAATTTCTGTTTTTGCCCACAACGTCTTTATTCTTTGCTGTGCTTTTTCAATCCAGGGATCGCCAGGAACAGCATACTGCAGAAACAAGTTGAAATTCCGGATTGCCTCATCATGCTTGCCTAAAATAGCCAAAGTGTTGCCCCGTCCATAGTAAGCATAGGCATACTGCGGGTTCAACTCAAGCGCTTTATTATAATCGGCGAGGGCGAATTCATACTTTTCCATGGCATTAAAAGCAATGCCGCGATTATAATAAGCGTCCGCAAACTGCGGATTTAAGCGGATAGCGTTGTTAAAGTCATTAATTGCCCAGTCGGACTGGTCCCTGCGGGCATACAGCATTCCCCGGTTATTATAAGCATATTGCGATGCCAGCATATCGTTATTTAACTGGATTGCGCGAGTATAATCTTTCATTGCTTCTGCGTACTGACCTTTAAAACTGTAAGCGTTTCCCCGGTTATTATAGGCCATGGCGGATTGCGGATTTAACTCGATGGCTTTGGCGTAAGCAGAAATGGCGTTATCATAATCACCTTTTTCCTCATAAAGATAGCCCTGTTCAAACCACTGGCTGTCAGTCAGAGACTCTTCAGCCAAAGTTGAGCGGGGGAAGAAGATTATTATTAGTAGTATCATGTACAGGCTTAACCGGCGAAAATTGTCCAACATCTGACCACCTCCCCAAGAAAATGTCCCTTTTTATTTATTTTACATGAGTGTAATATATGAAAGCAATATCATTTATCAAGCGAAGGGTCTCGGTTCAGAAGTGATTTAACCCGGGGATAAGGGCACTCTGCGCCCTCGGTTAATGTCTTTCGGCAAAGTAAAGGAAAAATTTATATAATTAATACTTTTTTGTAGCCCTAGCTACCGATTTAATGTGCTTTTTGTTTTATAATCAACTTAAAGGGTGAGCAACAGAAAAATATAAGCCTCCGTAAAAGCCGGAATTTGCTTAATGCATGTTCATCCCCTAAAAATATGATGATCAGAGGAGGAGTAGGTATGTCAGAAATGTTTTGTTTTCAGTGTGAACAAACCGCAGGTGGCAAAGGTTGTACAAAAATCGGGGTCTGCGGCAAAAAACCGGAAGTTGCCAGTAAACATGATGAACTTACCTGTGCCTTGGTTGGCCTGGCGCGGGCTGCCGCCCATAAAGTACCCGGGAAAGTCGCCGATGAACTAATCATGCAAAGTTTGTTTGCCACGGTAACCAATGTGAATTTCGATGCTGGCCGTATTGCGTCATACCTCAAGCTGGTACAGGCGGAAACCGCTAAACTGGATTCCAATGCGCAAGCTCTTTCCGTGGATACATTATGGACAGGCAATGAAGATATTGTGTCCCTTCGTTCAACACTACTGTTGGGCCTGCGGGGCATGGCGGCCTACGCATGGCATGCCTATGTTCTGGGAAAGGAAGACAAAGAAGTTACCGCCTGGTTCTATAAAGGCCTGCGGGCCATCGGGGAAGAGCATAGCGCCGAGGAGTGGCTGAACCTGCTCATGGAATTCGGCCAAATCAACCTGAAATGCATGGCTCTCTTAGATGAGGCTAATACCGCCGCTTACGGACATCCCGTGCCCACGAAAGTGTCTCTGCGCGTGGAAAAGGGGCCCTTTATCGTCGTCACCGGCCATGACCTGTACGACTTAAAACAGCTTTTGGAACAAACTGCGGGCAAAGGTATCAATATTTATACGCACAGCGAGATGCTGCCGGCACACGCTTATCCTGAACTGAAAAAATATTCGCATCTCAAGGGTAATTACGGAACCGCATGGCAGAATCAACAAAAGGAATTTGACAATCTGCCGGCGCCCATTCTCTATACCACCAACTGTCTGATGCCGCCCAAGCCGACTTATGCGGACCGGATCTTTACCACGGCAGTTGTGGGTTATCCCGAACTGGCACACATACCTGAGGAAAACGGGAAAAAAGACTTTTCGCCGGTTATCCAAAAAGCTTTGGCACTGGGGGGCTGGCAGGAAGACAAACAGTTCACCGGTATTAACGGCGGAACGGAAGTGATGACCGGTTTTGCCCGTAACGCCGTATTGGGCGTGGCAGACAAGGTTATTAATGCGGTAAAAGCCGGTGCCATCAAGCACTTCTTCCTGGTCGGCGGTTGTGACGGCGCCAAACCGGGCAGAAACTACTACACAGAGTTTGTAAAACAGACGCCGAAAGACACCGTTGTCCTGACCCTGGCCTGCGGGAAATATCGCTTTAACGATATTGATGCCGGTGACATCGGCGGCATTCCCCGTATCCTTGATATGGGACAATGCAATGACGCCTATTCCGCGATTCAGGTTGCCATCGCTCTGGCCGGCGCCTTCGAGTGCGGTGTAAATGATCTGCCGTTAACGCTGGTGTTGTCCTGGTACGAGCAAAAGGCGGTATGCATACTGCTCACCTTGCTCGCCCTCGGCATCCAGAATATCTATATCGGGCCGTCCCTGCCGGCCTTCTTATCGGGCAATGTCCTCAATATCCTGGTGGAAAAATTCAACCTGAAACCGATTAGCACCCCGGCAGAAGATCTGAAAGCTATTCTGGGTTAGGGGAACGTAAAGTTAATCGCATATTTGCCCTCTAAAAGGAAAGTCCGGCGTCCCGTAAGGGATTGACCGGATTTTCTGCCGCAAGACACCTTACTGTTTCCGAAGGATATTGCTGGTATTTGAAGAAAATAATATGGTAATAGTATAGAAATGTAGAGGAGGTAATTCGTATGAGTTTTAAAATTACAGACAATGTGACGTGGGTGGGGAAAATAGATTGGGATTTGCGGAAATTTCACGGGGAGGAGTACTCAACGCATAAAGGTTCGACATACAATTCTTATCTTATTCGCGATCAAAAAAATGTATTGATCGATACTGTCTGGATGCCTTTTGCCGGACAATTCGTGGACAACTTAAAAAGTGAAATACCCTTGAAAAATATTGATTATCTTATTATAAGCCATGCCGAAATTGACCATAGCGGTGCCTTGCCCGCTTTGATGAAAAATATTCCCGCTACACCGATCTATTGTACCGCCAATGCGGTTAAGTCCCTCAGAGGACACTATCATCAGGACTGGGATTTCCGGGTTGTGAAAACCGGGGATAAACTCAGTATCGGTTCAAAGGAATTGATATTTGTTGAGGCCCCCATGCTCCACTGGCCGGACAGCATGATGTGCTACTTGACCGGGGACAATATAATATTCAGCAATGATGCCTTTGGACAGCATTACGCTTCGGAATATATGTTCAATGATCTGGTGGATCAGGATGAACTCTATCGGGAGTGTATCAAGTATTACGCCAATATACTTACACCTTTCAGCCGGCTGGTGGACCGCAAGATAAAAGAAGTAGTCGGATTTAACCTGCCCGTGAACACGATCTGTCCCAGTCACGGTGTAATATGGCGCCATGATCCGTTACAGATTGTGAACAAGTATGCGGTATGGGCCGGCGATTATCAGGAAAATCAAATAACTATTCTGTATGATACCATGTGGGACGGAACCAGAAGAATGGCCGAGGCCATTGCGGAAGGCATCAAACGGGCCGACACTGCGGTAAATGTTAAGCTTTACAATACAGCCCGCAGAGATAAGAACGACATTATCACGGAAGTTTTTAAGTCTAAAGCAATCCTGGCGGGGTCGCCGACCATCAATAAGGGCATACTTTCTTCAATGGCAGGCATAATGGAAGAGATTAAAGGTCTGGCCTTTAAAAACAAAAAAGCCGCCGCCTTCGGAACATACGGTTGGAGCGGCGAGTCGGCGGCAATTCTCACCGGGCTGCTGAAAGAATCCGGTTTTTCGGTTCTGAATGATGGAATTAAGGCACTTTGGAATCCGGATGAAAGCGCGATCGGGGATTGCATTAAATTTGGCGAAAATTTTGTCCAGGAAATTGCGCAATAGCGTCTTAAACGGAGTTATAATTGGCGGATCACATGAAAAAGATAAAATAGCAGAAAATCCGGCCTCCCCGAAGGGTTAGCCGGATTTTCTGCTATTTTGTGCCCGTTGGTAGCAATGGCTACCGATTTATCATTTTCGGTATAATACAATGAATTCAGAAGTTAAGAGGTGATCTAATGCAAAAGATAAAAGAGTATAGAAAGAACGGTTTCATTGAACAGCGGCAAAAAGGGTATTATGCCCTGCGGATTCGCACTCAGGCGGGTAATATGACTACCGGGCAGCTGCGCAAAGTTACGGAATTGGCAGATAAATACGCCAAGGGCCAAGTTCATTTTACGACCAGGCAATCGGTTGAAATACCCTGGGTGCGGGAAAAAGATTATGCAACCATACGCCGGGAACTAAAAGACGCCCATTTACTGTCCGCCGTGTGCGGTTCCCGTATGCGCACCATCGTTGCCTGTCCCGGAGCATCCGTATGCAGGTATGGCCTGGTGGATACGGTTTCCCTGGCAAAGAAACTGGACGAGATATTCGTCGGCCGGGAACTGCCCTCCAAAACCAAGATGGGGATCAGCGGCTGCGCCAATTCCTGCGGCAAACCCCAGGAAAACGATATCGGCCTGCAAGGAGTCATCCAGCCTATTTTGACCGAGGGATGTATCGGCTGCGGCGTCTGCTCCATGCTGTGCAAGGCCGAAGCGGTCAAATTGGAAAATGATGAACCCGTATTTACGAGGGAAAAATGTATCGGCTGCGGGCGCTGTATGAACATCTGTCCGGAGCGGGCGATTGAGGCAAAGCATTGCGGTTATAACCTGTATATCGGCGGCAAAATCGGCCGTTTTCCCCAATTGGGAGTGAAAGTCGTTGAAGGAATAGACGAAAATGAAGTGGTTTCCTATCTGGAAGCGGTATTACAAGCGTATCAAAAGCTCGCCGAGAAAGGGGAACGTATCGCGGAAGTTATTAACCGCAGAGGGCTGGAGTCCTTCAAAAACGAGATTGCAAATGAGATGAAGAAAGAGTTAGCTGTCATATGACAGGCTAACTCTTTCTTCATCTAACGAACCATTAAACGGTGATTATTTTAAAACCACACATAAATCTATCATAAATCTATCACATTTTCAAATTATACTACTAGTAGAGCCAGAAAATAACAAAGTTGGAGGGGATATCCCATGAACAATATTGTCAAGAAATTAGTTATCTATCCCATGGTTGGCATTATGCAAGTAAGTTTCGGTGCAGCGGTAGCATCTGCTTCCCCCATATATTATAATGAGCCGCAGCGAATAGTCCAGTTAGACAATCATCATCATAATCGTGATAATGATCGACGGCGTGAGCATAACAGACGACTGCGCGAAGAAAATAAACGACATGAACAGGAAATGCGGCGGCACAGAGGTGAAAGTGAAAGGGCATGGCGCGAACGGCAGAAGCGGGAAAACCAACGTCATGATGACTCCCTGCGTGAAATTGCGGCTCTGTTGATTGGCATCGCCATCGGTTCATCGATCGATTAAAGTCAAAGCTAGATGCTGTTGTCCATTTATAATGTTCGATAATAAACCCATATAGAAAGCCTCGTTTTAAGCGAGGCTTTCTATTGCAATATTCTTTACATAATCAAAATATTATTTCAGTCAGGCCGTCCTGGCTGTTTTTATGAAGAGGCGCCACATAATTGATTATGGGGCGCCTCACTAAATCTTTAACGCCTTTTAACAATTGGTAAATTACCTGAGATGGAGGATATCAGTGCCTAACGAAGATAATGAAATTATGCCAAACGAAGGTCATTTCAAAATCCCTGAGAAAGACACTGGAAAAAGATTTCGGTGGCTCCTTAGAATCCTAAGGTTTTTTGGATGGCTAAAGTCAATTGCATTTTGATAAAGGTTAAATAATGCCCCTCATAAAATGCCCTGTAAGGCTTTAGAATATCTGTTGAAGGCAAAATCATACCTAGACACAGAACAAACATAAAGGATTCTGGCTTGATCCTCGAATCGAGCATATCCTAAAACCCTTTATTTCGCTGGATTTCTAAGGGGTGATGATTTAACTTTATTTCAAGTTGTGCCTGATTGAGCTTTAACAGGCTGCGCAAAAGGAATTTCTCTGCAACATGACAACAAATCTTCCACAAGGAAAAATACACAGAAATACTACCATTAAGCAATACTACCCATTAAGCGCGACTTTCGCTCAAAAGTTAAATCCACGTATAACACTCTATTGTACAGGATCTCCAATCAAGGGTAATGATAATAATTACCCCTCTTCACCGTTTACTTTACATAATAGATATTATCGGACGTTAAAAGGGGGCTCGTCAGTATGATGCAATAAAAAGGTCATAACCACCTTGATCTTGATCAGGTGGTTATGACCTTTTTTATATCGTAGTTTTATTTTTTTAGCTTTGCAATTTCTTCCTCAACTTCTTCCGCACCTTCGGTGTAAAACTTATCTTCATCTGGATCCAATTCTTTTAAGAGTCTGAGGAATTCTCCCGCGTGAACCTTTTCTTCATCGGCAATATCATGCAGTACCTCAATCGCCAGCTTATTGTCGGTTGATTCCGCCAACTGCACATACAACTGGATGGCTTCATATTCGGCAGCAATCATAAACCTAATCGCCCTGATCAGTTCCTGATCCGTCAGCTTTCGCTCTTTTGCAAGTCCGGAAAATGGATGTCCAAAATCTGGCATAATTTACCACCTCCTTGTTTTTGTTAAAATAACTACTGATAATATTAATATACTATTTTCATGCTGAAAAATCCTTTCGGCCTAAAGGGTTATCTGTTCTTTTATTAATGTTTTCACCCGCAGTACCCGCTTTTTCGCTAAAACACCCCGGAGAGAGCATCCGTAAAAAAATATAACTAAACAATATATTTTAGAGATTCTTTGCTTGCTTTGTATCCGGACATCACGTTTTATTATCCTCAAGCCAGCTTTGTACGGGCATATTTTCCCGCGCTGATTTCCAGCCTGCATGAGCATTATTTGTCTCCCTGTTTTTCACAACACAAATGTGTCGCCATGATAAAAAAACCTTGTATTAGCTATAATGCGCGCATTTTCCTTTTCGATTTCTTGCCATGCCGGAATAACTGCGGGTGGAGAAAATGGACGTTTAAAGATGGAGAATCGGATAACTAACTTGCGATGGCCCGGTAAATGATCGAAAATACGCCCGCGGATTTCATAAATTATAGTGCAACTTTTTTGTTGACAAATATTTTGCTCTTTGCTATTATAGGTTCATAAAGTTAATACTTACAAATAAAAGGCAATGACGCCTTGGCAGAATTTCTGCCAAGGCGTTTCTTATTTCCTCATTTACTTTATTTGTAGCGGGGACAATGGTGTCCCGGAGATGAATTTATCTCCGGGACACATTTCTTTTCAGGGGGGGGGTTGTTACCTATCTCATAAGTCCGGCAGTTAAAAATTACTCTTTAAAGAGGAAGGAGATTAAAAGTTATGAACAAGAAGTTATGGTCAATTTTAGGTCTGTTTTTGGTTTTCATGGCAGTGTTGGCACCCGTAGTTTTCGCTGATGGCGGCGATACCGCAGAAGCTGTTGTCGAAGCTGCAAAAATCGACACCGGGGACACAGCCTTCATTATTGTCAGCGCAGCACTAGTAATGATTATGACCCCCGGTCTGGCTCTCTTCTATGGCGGCATGGCCCGGACCAAGAATGTATTGAGCACAGTAATGCAAAGTTTCATTTGTCTCGGAATTATATCAGTACAATGGGTTGTGATTGGTTATAGCCTAGCCTTTGGTCCCGACATCAATCATTTAATCGGCAGTCTGGATTGGGTTGGGTTGAATGGGGTCACCGCAGAGCCCAATGCGGATTATGCCGCAACCATCCCCCAGCTTTTATTCATGGTCTTCCAAGCAATGTTTGCAATTATTACACCGGCGTTAATTTCCGGTGCAGTAGCTGAGAGAGTTAAGTTCCCCGCTTTTGTAATGTTCGTACTTCTCTGGAGCACCTTCGTATACGATCCCGTTGCTCACTGGGTATGGGGTGTGGGCGGCTGGTTGCGTGAAGCAGGCGTGCTTGACTTCGCAGGCGGTACCGTAGTGCATATTATCTCCGGTGTATCCGGTCTGGTTTTCGCTCTGATGATTGGCAAGCGTAAAGGTTATGGCGTCGAGCCGATGGTTCCTCATCACTTGCCCATGACCGTGCTGGGTGCGGCGCTACTCTGGTTTGGCTGGTTTGGTTTCAACGCCGGTAGTGCGCTGGGAGCCAACGGTGTTGCGGTTAACGCTTTCGTTACTACGCATGTGGCTACTGCCGCAGCCGCTGTAGCCTGGATGATCGTTGAATGGATGTATCATGGCAAGCCCACCATTTTAGGCGCGGCTTCCGGCGCGGTAGCGGGACTTGTGGCGATCACTCCCGGTGCAGGTTTTGTAACCGCGTTGTCCTCCATTGTCATCGGCGCGGTTGGCGGCGTTGTCTGTTTCTTCGCAGTTGCCGTGGTTAAGTCTAAGCTTGGTTATGACGATTCCCTTGATGCCTTCGGTGTGCACGGTATCGGCGGTACCTGGGGCGCCATCGCCACCGGTATCTTCGCTACCACGACTGTTAACTCCGCCGGCGCCGACGGTCTCCTCTACGGTAATGCAGGTCAAGTAGTAAAGCAGCTGATGGGTGTAGGCACAAGCTGGGTATTCGCAGCCGTAATGACCTTTATCATCGTCAAATTAATTGGACTCTTCATGCAAATTACCGCGGATGAAGAACAAGAAGTTCAAGGCATGGATTTGACGGAACATGGTGAACGTGGTTACGCTTATCAGGATTTAATCAGTGGTTCACCGCTTAAATTCGAAATGGGCGAAAATTACGGCAGCACGGTTGATGTGAAAAAAACGACTCTGGCCTAGGAATGGAGCCAACTTGATTTACAAACGATAAGTTAACAAGGAGGAGTATGTCTATGAGGCCAATAACAAAAATTGAAATTATTACCCGCCCGGAAAAACTGGACGAATTAAAAGAAGCACTGAATAAAATTCACGTGACAGGCATGACTATTACCCAGGTATACGGTTGTGGTTTAAGCAAAGGACATAAAGAAGTCTACCGGGGACAGGAAATTGCCATTAACTTACTGCCCAAAGTAAAGATTGAAATCGTTGTTTGCGAAGTGCCGGTGGAAACTGTTTTGGAAACAGCCAAAAAGGTCTGCCGTACCGGCAAAATGGGTGATGGAAAAATCTTCGTCTATCCCATTGCCAACGCCGTACGGATTCGTACCGGCGAAGAAGGCGACATCGCCATTATGGACCCGAAAAATGTTTAATTAAAGACGTAAAGAAAGAGGAAGGAGCTTTGGCTCCTTCCTCTTTCTTTACGTCAGTACTAGTTATAAGCAGGCTATTTTGATAACGGTTTCCGGCGGTAGATCTTTTGCGCTTTCTCCGTCGCTTCATCCGCCTCAATATCCTCTTTTCTTACCAGGATTGTGCGTAATGCAGACGATTGGTCCTCAATACAAGCACAACAATTGTCACAGATCTTGCCAGGGTCTAAATCGCAAATATCACAAGCACCGCAATTGTTGCACTCACGGTTTTCCATTAGGCAATTCATAAAATCAAAGCCCCCATTTACAAAGTTTCAGAACCCTTCCCGTTACATTTCCTTTAATTATAACAAAAAAGTAAATGCAAATAAAATAGCACCTGTAATATAACCCTCTGGGGGTTGAACTACAGATGCCATTGCTTTGAATTATTTTTGCGCTGGACGGGGAATTAAAATACGCTGACCCGGCTGCAATACGGGTGAAGTTAAGTGGTTAATTTGGCGGATCTGATAGACGGTATCACGGACGTCTCTGCTGTCCGGTGTCACTCCTTCCGCCAGCGTCCAAAGCGTATCGTCCTTATGTACAATAACTTCCGCAAACTGCTCCTGTGGTTTGTTAAACGCATTTACCGTAAATGTAAACAAAAAAGCAAGTAATAGTGTGAGCAAAAAACTGCTGCTTATCAACCGATTTTTCTTCCGTGTGCGCATAATGCCAGCCCCCTTACAAACGTGTGTTCGAGTATATTTTAGCAAGAACATATGTTCGTGTCAAGAGTTTTTCGAACAAATGTTTGCAATTATCGCCAACTATGGTATAATAGAGTCATGCAAATAATGGAAGGTTGAATGCCATGGCGACAATTTCGAAAAGACAGCAACAAATACTCGATTTTATTCGTGACACATTGCGGATAAAGGGTTATCCCCCTTCGGTAAGGGAAATTGGCGAAGCCGTCGGGCTCAGTTCCAGTTCCACCGTACATAGCCACCTGGAAAAGCTGGAGGAACAAAACCTTATCAGACGAGATCCCACTAAGCCGCGGGCCATTGAAATTCTGGAAGATACAGCCTGGCGTTCGCAGCAATTTGTCTCTGTACCGTTGGTTGGTCAAGTAACTGCCGGCAGCCCGATATTGGCCGTGGAAAACATTGAGGATGTTTATCCCCTGCCCAAAGATCTGGTGCGTCATGAAGACGTGTTTATGCTCTGTGTAAAAGGTGAAAGTATGATCGAGGCAGGTATTTTGGATGGCGATCTGGTACTTGTACGGAAGCAACAGCACGCCGCTAACGGCGACATCGTTGTCGCAATGATCGACGAAGAAGCCACCGTCAAACGTTTCTTCAAAGAGCGGGACTGTTACCGGTTGCAGCCGGAAAATCAGTTTATGGCGCCAATCATGGTAACCGACGTATCAATTCTAGGAAAAGTAATCGGTTTGTTTAGATTTGTCTAGATAATAATGTAAAATAAAAAATCCGGAGTTGTTCATGCAAACTAATATGCTCCCCTTGTGGTAGACAGTTGAAATAAAAAAACTGTCTACCACAAAGGGAGCATATTTTAATGGGGCAAAAAATTCAGTTTCAGATGAGCTCCGTTACTTCCTTGTTCATCCCGTCGTACGAGCAGCGTTGCCTTGTCGGCGAGGCAGATGCCATACACGGGCAGTCCCATAGCCACCCAAACAGAAACACTATGGTCCATTATTTAAAATTTAATGGTCGCACCCACCTCTGTATATCTACCAGGTGCAACGAGATATACCCCCTGGTTATATTGTTTATCAAACAGGTTAAAAAATTTAATATAGTACTCCTGATTATTGGTAGCCTTGCTAACCTTTAAGTCAACGACATGGTAACTGGGTAAATTAAGCCTAACCCCGCCATTCACAGGACCGTCGCCATTGCTGTTGCCGTTACCCAAACTAAACACACTTGTCACTGCTCCTACATAATTAACTGCCAGGTTTGCATTTATGCCGTCTTTGCCTGCAAAATTAAGACCGTATGAGAACTTGCGATAAGGGATATCGGCTACTTGCCTATGTACCCAAGTGTCTAAAGCATTTGTATATGAATAATTTGCGAATACTTTGACATGTTCGTTGAATTTTTTATGGATTTCCGCCTCGTAGCCATGCATGTCCACATGCGGTATGTTTTCATACTGGGTGTGCGCCGCTGCCTGCCCTTGTCCTTTTATCATGTTAGTTATGTCTTTACTGAAGAAGGTGATATCAAACCCAAGGCCGGGATTAAATGAGTGCGTCAATCCCACTTCGCGATTGATGGCTGTTTCAGGCAAGAGATATAGACTAAATTCACCGCTGGAGCCGTTTATGTAGCCTCCGACGCCAGCCCTTTCTTTTGCATTAGGAAACCTGTAGCTTTTCCCAATTGCGCCATGTAAAGCGGTTTTTTCGTTAAACGCATAGTTGAAGCTGAATACCGGATCGTTAGAAGACTCATTGCTTCTTAGGTGATAAGGATCAACGCCTGCGGCAATTAATTTGCTTAGCGCAGAACCATTCGAAGCGGCGCCGAAATATGCCCACCCATCGATGTCTATACGATCATGGTTTTCGTAATGCCTGAAGCCAAAACTGGTAGCTAGTTTGTGGCTGACATTAGTAGTATCTTGGATATAAAAGCTTTGACTATCGTAATCATAAACCGCACGGCAATATCCCCCTTTTGCGGTCATATAATCGGGTTTATCCTTGTTAATTGCTAGCTCGGTAAAACCTCTGCTCTCATAGGCATAACCCCAGGTAACAGTATTTACCTTACTTGTTTTGATATTGTGCTGCAATTCCCAGCCTTTTACCGTGCCGTCCCAGTAATCATGCAGCAGGGGATTATTTGTATTAAGGGTACTTTTTTCATTGGATTCATATATTTTTAAATTAATATCATTCTTATCATTAATCTTGTAGTTATATAAAGCACCAATATATGATTGCTTCATCGGGTCATATTCCCAATCGTAAGTACCGGTAAAGAAATTGTTGTTAAATATACCGCCACCCTGACCGGCCGTGGCATAAATATGACCATTGTAATACCGGTTGGGAATTTGTACGGTAGTATCAGAATGCGAGCCATATACCGTCAAAGAGGATTTAGCATCAAAATCCCATTTGATTTTCCCATTATAGGATTGCGTGTCTTTGCCGGCATGGATTGTATAGCCGTCAGTCTTTTCTTTATTTACGCCGAAAAAATAATTTACCTTACCGGTATTCCCACCAAATGTGGCAGAATATTTCCTTGTGTCCCAACTTCCGCTTGCAATGGATACGGAACCCGAACTTTTATTGCCACCATTTTTAGTGGTTATAAATATTACCCCACCTGGAGCATCAGTACCATAAATAACCGGAACGGCGCCTTTGATGATCTCAATTTTGGCGATATTGTCTGTGGGTATATTGCTTAAATCTACCCTGCCATCCCCCACCGGACTAAGCGGCACGCCATCGATAAATATTTTGGTGTTATCCGCATCGCTGCCGCGAAATTGGGCAATTTTCTTACCTTTTGCATTACTGCTAGTAACATATAAGCCAGCTACGTCTTTCAAGGCTTCAGCCACGGTTTGCGCTCCCTTAGCTTTTATTTCAGCCTCAGTGACGACAGTAAATTTTGTTGGACTCAGCTTTGAACCGGTAACTACAATTTCTTCAAGCGCTGTATCATTATTATTTGCTTCTTCTGCCGCTACCGTGGCCGCAAAACAGGAATACATCAGGATCGCTGCAGCCATTACTGCTACTTCTTTTGATTTACTCATTTTCCATACTCCTCTCCATCTTATTTATGTCTTCTCCGAACCTCCTCCGAATAAGCCGGTGTATAAAGGTCTATCGCCTCACTTCACATTTTCCAAACATACCCCCTTCCCCGCCAATTGTGGATATTCGTTTTTCAGGAAAAAATAATGCGCGCATGTAGATAGTCAGAATACATGCTGTCAATAATCCTGCAGTTCTTCCCTAGTACACACTCGCCACCGGAGCGGCCGTCCGCTGCTCTCTGCCACATCACGACACACAAGCAGCATTGCCTTGTTATCAAGCAGGACCAGTTTCATCCAGTTATCACCGATAAACACCCGCTCTTCGTCCGCTAGCACCCGGCCGTCGAGACTGCGTACAAGTCCGGCCTTTGTCCGGCCGATAATTTCAGCCACACTGGCTGTTCCGTCCTCAGCCGTTGCCAACCGCACCTGCCCCTGAAACCGGCCGTCATTACCGGTAAGCCTGAGACCAACCCCGGCCAGCGCCCCGATGACCCCTTGCCCCGTACCGCCATGTTCCGATAAATGTACCTTGAGCTTTCTGGCCAGCGCATAGGCATCTTCCTTGACCAGAACATGTTTCTTCGCCCGATAACCAAAGTCAATCAGCAGTCCGGGATCTGCGATGTCGTCGACTACGGCAATACACAGTCCCGGATCCGATCCCGGGGCGGATTCTCTTGTCAGCATAGCCTCGGCCAATTTAATAAATGGCTCAAGATAAGACTTTTCCAAATCCAGCTCAAAACACATGGAGCTGTTATGGGAAGTGTACGGAATGTCGGGATGGAGCAGCAACTGGTGGCGGGTAACGGCAGAGTGCCTGCCCCAGCCGCGCGCTTCTACCTCGGCTGCGACCATTCCCGCCAATTCCCCCGTACTGGAGATTTCCAGGCTGTCGGTATCGTCAATTGCAGTCAGAATTTTCACCAAATCACTCCCTTTATGTCGTAGCTTAAGTCATGCTGCTAAAAAATCTTGCATTCAATATTCAGAGCAGTATAAATTCCGCATACCCCTAAATAGGCGTTTCTTAGAATTACGGCATAGGAAAACCTCCTTTCGATATAGTTTGGAATTTTTGGGAAGTTAACCGAATAAGGGATATTTCCGGAGGGGTAAGTTGTGAAACATAATGGTTCGTAAACAGAGATATTTTGACAATATGAGCCCGTTATTGGTATACCCAAAGCCGCGTGCAAGCCTGGTGTCAGTCGTGGTTTTGCCGTGAAAAGTATCCGACCAGTTCTTCCATTAACCTGATCAGCATCTGTCGCTTCTGCGGAGTCAAATATTCCAACGGACCGGCAAGCTGCTCGACAAATTTGGATTCCGACTGGTTAAATATGTCCTTCCCCTGAGCGGTTAAGCGAATGTTTCTCACTCTGGCGTCGGCAACATCTGCACTTCGGGTAATGTATCCTTCTGTTTCCAAGCGATTCAACATTTCCGACATGGTGTTGGGACGTACACCGATTTTCTTTGCAAGGTACCCTGCCGTACATTGCTTTTGTTCCAGCAATATCTTTAAAACCCACCACTGTACTCTTGTAATCGAGGGCACCAAATTTTTATCCGGCGAGTCAAACTTCGGGTTGCGCAGTTTGCGGAAAATCTTATGAATCAGAGTATACAGATGCTCAGTTTCGTCGTATGGTACCAAGCGATCACCTCAGAAAGATAGTTCTGTAAACGAAATAAAAAATCAAAAATCCAGCCATGCGCAAACAAGCAGACAAAGTTTTTCAAACATAAACTATTATAACATAACTATAAAAAAATAGTAATTTGTTTATGTTTGTTTATGATAGTATAATTTTGCAAAAAAACTCGATTTCCTGCTTTTATTATTTTTTTAATAATTTAATTTTCCCTTATGCCATCTGATTAAACATTTGTCCCAAGCCTGTATTTTATAATACCGTTCGTCAACAAAATAATAAAAGCCCAGAGTTTGCACAAGTTGCAGTCTCCTGGCTTTTTCCTTTATGTTTAGGCAGTTTATACTTTTAGATTCTTTTTGGTCAATAGAGCCATTACCCCACGGAGAAAGACGGCTATGAAGAAGTAGCCGGGAACAGAATATATGTGTTTCCAACTGATCGGCTGATAGATGTCCAGCCACACAAGCAGTGGTTCCGCAACAAAGGCAAATAGAAAAGAAACGACAATATGCGCAATGGCAAATGACCACCAGTCCCGGAAGTACTGGTATACCAGCATATAGCTGACAGGCAATACCGCTACGTCGTACACAATGAAGACATCAAGCAAGGGGATGAGGTCGTATTTATAGTCCCAGGCATCCGTTTCCACACCGATTGCATCCAACAAGCCCGTAAGCAAAACTACCAGCAGACCATAGGTTGTGATTTCAAAAAACCTTTTACGGTCGACAATTTTCCACCAGGCAACATAGGGAATGACCAGCAGGGCCACCAATATCCACCACTGATGCGAAAAAACTGTGGACTTAACCCAAAAATCACGCCCTGCTTCGTCAGCCGCCGACTGTATTTTATACATTTCTTCGAAACTTGGCACTCGCTTCATCGGCTCCTTCATACACCAAAGATCCGGCAGGTAATAAATATCCCACCGGTAGTTTTACCAAAAAATAATGAGGTATGTGTTATTTTCAAGCCGAAAGCTTACAAGTATCTGACTACAGTGAAACCCCTGGGCATGAATTGATCAATCTGCGCCATCTCCTTGGACATGCCTTCTTCCCCCTCCAGATTTTTTCTCTAAATAAAGTGAGATTTGTGTTAAATATATTAAAAGGCCCGAAACCCTTGAATTATCAAGGATTTCGGGCCTTTTGCTGTTACTTATGGAACGACCTCTTGTTTAAGCCGCCTTTTCACTTAATCTTCAAGGGGCGATACTCATAGTAAGTTCAATAAATTTACCGTTCTGCTTCGCTTTTTGAATTACCAGGCTGCTAATTTCCTCCCCTTTATCCACCACCAATTCCCCGTTAACAGCTTCAATACGGCGGGTAGATTTCTTGCCCAATACAAACTTTTGCTGTTTTTCATCAAACTTTTTGTTGACAGCTTCTTTGCCCGGGGGTTCGGGGATGATTGCGGGCTCAAATACCGCCGCACCCGATGCCAAATCCGGCTTCGCTGCAGTTTCGGACACATTTGGCGCGCGGGTATCCAAATTTCCCGTGATGCCGCCGTTTTCCTCCCGGATGACCAAAACGTCCTTGCCAAAGGTGATTACTTGTTCAGCAGGTATGACCGCGATATCACCGTTCACCAGCTTAACCTCACAGCCGGTAATTTTTCCTGATTGCTCATCAAGCAAAATCTCCACGACTTGCCCATGCATTTTACCGCCCTGGCTAAGGACCTTTGTGCCCTTAACCCGTATATCTTTTTCCAGGTTGTTGATGATCTCTCCCTCGGATGATAAAGGGGTAACCACGCTGTCTGTCTCAATAGTTAACGCGTATTCACCAATTCCCTGGATCATATCGAAAGGCAATATTTTAGCACCTAAATACCATTTGCCGTCTTCCACAACGATGGCGGAAACTTCGCCTTTCGCCGCATCAATTACCAAATGCTTGGCCGTGCCAAGTTCTTTGCCTTCGCCAATGCTGATAATAGATAAGCCGAGAATAGCTGCACTTTTTTTCATACGTCCTCCCCATATTAACAGATTGTGACCTGATATTTGCCCCGCGCACCTCCGCTGCCAACAAGGTTCTTTTGGTCGTAATTCGACAATTTTATTCTATTTCCTGTTCATCCGGACAACGCCTATTTAAGCGGTGTATTCAGCAGGCCCAGATCATCCAGCTCCTGAATTGCGCCCAGGATACCTGCTTTGACATAAGTTTGGGACAGTCCGCCCTGCAGATACATCACATAAGGGGGACGCAAGGGACCGTCGGCGCCGAATTCGATGGTGGCGCCTTGGACGAAGGTTCCCCCCGCCATCACTACCTCGTCTCCGTAACCGGGCATGCCGCTTGGTTCCGGTGTAACATGCGCATCAACGGCGGAAAAACGCTGCAGCCCACGGCAAAAAGCCACCATGCGCTCCGGTGAACCCAATTGAACTGCTTGAATAATATCTGTTCTCGCTGCATCAAAAAGAGGGGTTGTCTGAAAGCCTAAATCAGACAAAATACGCGCTGTAAAAACCGCTCCTTTAAGTGCTTCAGAGACGATATGCGGCGCGAGGAACAAGCCTTGAAACAACAAACGGTAACCATATGGCGAAGAACCGACCGCCCCGGCGATACCCGGCGCGGTAAGCCGCGCAGCCGCCAGATCGATAAGCTCCGCTTTTCCCGCGAGGTATCCCCCCAGGGGGGCGAGCCCCCCGCCGGGATTTTTAATCAGCGAACCGGCGATTAAATCGGCGCCTACGTTACTTGGTTCCCGGCATTCTACAAATTCACCGTAACAGTTGTCTACGAAGCAGACAATTTGCGGGTTAATACCGTGCACCAAGTCAATGATTTTTTTTATGTTTGCAACAGACAGGGAGGGACGAAGATTATAGCCCCGGGAGCGTTGAATGGATACCATTTTCGTTTTGGCGCTGATGGCCCGGGCCAAGGCTTCCGCATCAACTTCCCCCGCGGCAGTAAGGGGGATTTCCCGGTATGTTATACCCCATGCCCGCAAAGAACCACCATGTTCTCCTCTCGTACCGATGACTTCTTCCAGCGTGTCGTAGGGTGCGCCGGCCGCACAGATTAACTCGTCCCCCGGCCGCAAAACCCCGAACAGAGCCAGGGCAATTGCGTGGGTGCCCGAAACGATCTGGGGGCGAACCAGCGCCTTCTCTGTGCCAAAAACATCCGCAAATACATTTTCCAGTGTTTCCCGGCCCAAATCGTGGTAACCATACCCGGTAGTGCCCTGGAAATGATATTCGGATACGCGATTTTTGCTAAAGGCGGCCAATACTTTTAAATGATTATGCTCACTTATTTCATCCAATTTGTGCAGGACAGCCGCGATATCTTTTTCCACCTGCTTTTTCTTCTCCCATAACCATGACTTATAATTCATTGCATTACTCCTTAACAAGATAATCATTGAAGCGTTGATAATGCGCATCGGTAAATTCAACAACCATTTCGATGCCGTTTTCCCCGTATTCTTCGGCAAGGACCCGGCCGAACTCCCGTACCTGACTTACTATGCCGCTGGCAGCATAGGGAATGCGCAGCGTATGCCGCACTGCTCCGCTGCCCAGGCGCCGTTCAATCAGGTTCAATAAATCCCCGGTCCCCTGCCCGCGGAGTGCGGAAAGGGGAACCGGATCGGGATATTCCCGTTTTAGTCGCTGAATTACCTGTTGATTTTCCAGACGATCGATTTTATTCAACACGGTAATGATCGGTTTCTCCTGCGCTTTGAGCTGGGTCAGCACCTGATATACCGCCTCGCTTTGCTCCGCTGCCTGAGGGTGACTGCAATCCAGAACATGCAACAGCAGGTCGGCCTCCACAACTTCTTCAAGGGTTGCCCGGAAAGCGGCCACCAAATGATGAGGTAATTTTTGGATAAAGCCGACCGTATCGGTGAGCAAAATTTCCCGTCCACCGGGTAAAACGACTTTGCGGGTCGTGGGATCCAAGGTGGCGAACAATTTGTCTTCCGCCAACACACCGGCTGAAGTTAAGACATTCAGTAAAGTAGACTTGCCGGCATTGGTGTAGCCCACCAGGGACACGACAGGCAGGGGGATACTGAGACGGTTTTGCCGGTGCAGGTGACGATGTTTTTGGACTAAATCGATTTCTGCTTCTAAGTCATTTATTCTTTTACGGATCCGCCGGCGATCCACCTCCAATTTTGTTTCGCCCGGGCCTCTGGTTCCAATACCACCGCCCAAGCGGGATAAGGCGGCGCCCTGTCCGGTTAAGCGGGGTAACAGGTATTTCAGCTGGGCCAGTTCCACTTGCAATTTACCCTCTTTAGTCCTGGCCCGCTGGGCGAATATGTCGAGAATCAAAGCAGTCCGGTCAATTACTTTGGCGGCCGTCTGCAGTTCGATATTGCGCTGCTGGGCGGGTGTCAGTTCATCATCAAATATGAGGAGATCAACATGCAGTTCCTGGGCGGTCAGGGCTAATTCCTCTATTTTCCCCAAGCCGACATAGTAGGCGGAATCAGGCGCCCCCCTTTTTTGGGCGACTTTCCCCACCACCTCGGCGCCGGCCGTCACCGCCAATTCAGCTAATTCAGCTAAAGAATCCTCGATGCCCCAACGGCTCATTTTGGGCAAATCAACACCAACCAGCAGGGCCCGTTCTTGCTTTCCCTCTTCAACTAAACGGGCTCCCCCGCTTTCAACCTGCTTCTCTATAGCCTGTACTATCTTCAGATATGGATATGCCGTCAGCTTTTCCAAAGCTAACGGCCCCTCTACCCATACCTTATTCCCAAGTTTACCGTTATCGGGAGCGACAAAACCTAACCCGCAGCCGTTGATTTCCTCCTTTGCTATCCCCAGAGCAACCATACAGTCCAAGCGGAACAGCGCCAGCGCAGACATGTCAATATTACTCAATACTCCATGACCCTGGGGATGGGTATGTATACACCGTATACCGGAAAGACGCTTTTCACTGCGCCGGCCGTCGATTTCCGGTAAAGGCGCGGTGGACTGCTCACCCAGTGAAACAGCGGCCACTTTCCCGCGCCGGTTAATATAAACAGCAATTTCCCGTTGGAGGATGGACGTTAAATAGGCCATCTCCCGGGCAAATTCCGGGGTTATAATTTGACCATAAGGTATCACGCAATCGTACAGGGCTTCAATACGCTGTTCAATATGTCCCTTAATGCCGCTTAGGTCGCCAAGAACACGATTTTTCACGTATTCCCTCCTCTCTCCCTTATTTGGTATTGGCTCTATCCGGATACAAAACCTTCTTTGCTTCGTGAAAGGCCGGCGGACTTTTCAGTTGTGCCCTGCCAAAACTCCCGCTTCTTTATAAGCGGGAGTTTTAGCAGGGCACCAAGAGTTCGACTCAGAGGATTGTTTAATTCGGGGTTATCTGCCCAAAATCCTTTATTGGCGCTTTTATGCTGCTAAACAGTATAGTATTCCCGCGGGCGCCGGGAATCTAATCTTCGTCAGGATTATACCCCGCCTTTTCGGCGCCCTTAAAACAAAGCGGGCACCGGCCCTTTTCCAGCCCCGCGATCCGCAGATCAATGATCGTCTGAACAAGGCCAAGCTCTTTTCCCTGTTTTAGGCCGATCCGTCTTCCGACGGTGTAGCCAAGACCAAATAGAAGCAGGCTAAAAATTAGTTTTATCATGGCATCATTCTTCTTATTTCAGCTTTATTGATAATCCAGACCGCCAAGGGAGCGGCCAGCAATACAAACAGCGACAGACGGGTATCCAGGTAAAGAGCCAGCAGCAAAAAAATCAGCGCGCAAATCCCTGACTCCGCCGTTCCCAGTATTTGCAGGGCATTTTTTTGCCCGGTCAGCGCGTCATTTGTTTCATCCAACCAGTCATCAATGATTTGTACTACTAACAGAATACATACAGCGGCGCAGGTAATGTTTAAACCGGCAAGCAGCCAGCTTAAAACAAAGACGATGCAGGTCTCCTGCCACCCTGATAAGCCCGACAGGTATTTTGTGCGCATATGATATACCATGCCGGTAATATAAGCGGCCAGGAAAAGCGCTACGGATATCTGCCGGTTCAGGGAAACCGAAATGGCAAAAATAAGCAAAGCGTAAGCGGCTGTCCCCAAACCCAACTGTCGTGCAAGGCTATGTTTGCCCCGGAAGATATCAAACTCCTGATCCAGATAATCATCCATCAGTTTTATGACACAACCGGTGAGCAGCACTGCCAGAAAATCGGTAACATGCTTATAAATATCGGCTGACAAGTGCTTTCACCTCTTTAAGCCCTTTTTTTTGCAATGCGGACACAGGGATGATGGGCCGGGCGGGGAAGGAATCGGCCAGAAAGTTAAGCCCCTCCTTGGCATTGGGTAAATCCATTTTGTTTGCCAGGATGGCATATCCCCCTTTAAGCTGACCATATTGCGCAATTTGCTGGTCTATATCTGCCAACTGTTTCCTTTTCACATATAATGTTACATCAATCATATGCAATATCACTTTGGCATAACGCATTACAGAGAGGGTCTGGGCCATTGCTTTGCGGATCACCGCTTCAGGATGAATACCTTCAGACAAACCGCAGGAATCAATTAATTTCATGCTGCGGATGCTTTTCCCCACGGGTACTTGGAGCGCAATGGTTTGCAGTTCACGGGTTTTATGACGCTCCAGTCCCGATAATTCTCTGATTGCCTGGTCGACTTTGTAGTGTTTGCAGCTCAGCATCCCGTCCGAGGCCATAAAGGTTACGTCCAAAGAACGCATACCCAGAAACTCGACAAAGCGCAAAGCAAACAAAGTTTTCCCGGCGTTGGGCTGACCAACCAGGATACACTCATTCATTCATTATTCTACCTCCCGCAAATCGTCGTACTGAATAGTCATTAAGTCATCACGGGTAAGTACCGGCTTAGACACCAGCCGCACAGCCTGCTTGCGGATGGCTTTTTCCAGAAGGTTGCGTACAAGTCGGGCATTACCGGCGTAAGCGTCACTTATGTAGCCCGCCCCCGTGACCCTTATCGCCAACTCTTTTTCCGCTCCCGGGGCTAACCGGTACTGACGCTGCTGCAGCATCCGGCGGGCAATTTCCAGGAGTTCCGCCCCGGTATAGTCCGGAAAATCCATGTGAATGGGAAAACGTGAGCGCAATCCGGGATTGACCTCCAGGAATTTTTCCATTTCCTTGCGATATCCGGCCAAAATAAGAATGATGTTCTCTTTGTTATCTTCCATGTACTTGCAAAGACAATCCACGCTTTCCTTGCCAAAATCCTTTTCGCCCCCCCGCGCCAGGGAGTAGGCCTCGTCAATGAACAGAATACCACCCGTGGCTTTCTTTAAATGTTCACGGGTCTTCTGCGCCGTGTGCCCGATATATTCACCGACTAAATCAGCCCGTTCAACTTCCACCAAATGCCCCTTTGGCAAAACCCCCATGGCACGAAACAATTTACCCAGGATACGGGCGACCGTGGTTTTACCTGTACCGGGATTTCCCCGAAATATCATATGTAGCACGATCGGCTCGCTTACCAGCCGTTCGTGCTGACGGCGTTTTTGGATTTCAATAAAAGCTTTAATCTCACGCACCAATTTTTTTACGCTTTCCAGACCAACAAGCGCATCCAATTCGTGCATAACATCATTGATTTCCTTATTAGTCTGTGGCTCCTTGTCACTAAATCCTCCGACACTTTCCAGCTGGCGAAACCGGGTGAATGCTTCCGCAGCCGTGATTTCTCCCCTCTCCAGAGCAGCCAGTATGTCCTCAGGCCAATGGTAACTAGTCCTTTGAGTGGTATCGTTTTTTTCCATAACAGTCACCCCTTAGGCCACAATTTGCGTTATACATTATACGCAGCATTGCTTGTCGTTGTGACGGGTAACAGAAAAAAACAACCCGAGTACTCTGTAAACTCTAAAAGT
>DHRA01000009.1:42649-52146 GCA_002411145.1 Firmicutes bacterium UBA5324
AATTCGCGGGATTTTTTCGCAAAGCAAGGCGGAGGAGGCGCGCATATCGGACATATGTAAGCTGACGACAACGCAGCATTGCGGAAAAAGACCGTGATGGTAGTTGTAGTTTTAGGGTTTACAGAGTACTATGCGGGCTGAAAACTATTAACGCCAAGAACACCCTTTCAGCCGGCTTGACGGGAGATGAAAACAGTCTGCCCCTGAAAGGTTTCCTGGCGGTTAAATATGGAAGGCGTCATGCTCTTTGCAAAAACTGAACTAGGATGGTTTTTCCACCTTTTCTTCCCTGGCAAAATTGGAATTAATCGGACGAAAGGGCGTAATGGTGGAGATGGCGTGCTTATATACTAATTGCTGTTTTCCTTCATGCTCCAATATTACCGTAAAATTATCGAAACCCTTTACTGATCCCCGCAGTTGGAAACCATTCACCAAATAAATAACTACCGCAATGTTCTCTTTCCTGACTTGATTAAGAAAACTGTCTTGCAGGTTTATTACTTTTGTTGTCATAAGCACAAATCCCTCCGTTAGCTGGTATATGATTATATTCTACTAGATACATATCTTTCCTGCAACATTATTGTAAATATCTTCCACTAATCTTCCAACCGACGCGTATTGGGTTACATCGTACCAGATAATCCCCGGTATCTTTTTGAATAATGTCAGCTGCCGCTTTGCAAAATGACGTGTGTCGCGTTTCATAAGGCAGATCGCCTCCGCCAATTCGTACTCGCCCTGAATATAAGCGGCCATCTGCTTATAGCCGAGACTGTTCATGGCCACGAGGTCCGTCGTGCAGCCTTTGGCAAGCAAGCGACGGACTTCCTGTTCCAAACCTGCCTCGAGCATTAAATCTACGCGGTCATTAATCCGCTGGTACAATATTTCCCTCGGCATATTCAGGCCGATAACCGTCAGCTCATAGGGCGTTGTATGCGTAGCTTCATATTGTTGGGATAAAGGCCGTCCCGTCGCGTGATAAACCTCGATTGCCCGGATGATGCGGCGCAAATCGTTGGGATGCAGTCTGGCGGCCGTCGCGGGATCACAAGCATGCAATTTCTGCCAAAGAAAATCATGGCCGCAGGCTTCCGCCTCACGCTGCAGTTGTTCGCGCAGCGCCCGGTTCGACCCGGCCGGACTAAACCGGTATCCTTCAATGATCGCCCGCACATATAATCCGGTGCCGCCCAGTAAAACCGGGATTTTCCCCCGGGCTTGGATGTCTTCAATATGGTAAGTGGCGCGCGCTTGAAATTCCGCGACACTATATGATTCCCAAGGCTCCACAATGTCAATCATGTAATGGGGAATGCCCTGTTGTTCCGCCCTGCTTGGTTTTGCCGTACCTATATCCATCTCCCTGTATACCAGCATAGAATCACCGGAGACAATCTCACCCGCTATTTTCCGGCAGAGCTGTATGCCCACGGCGGTCTTGCCAACCGCCGTGGGGCCAAGGATTACAAGCAATGGTTTCATCATGCCCCCTCCTCCGGATCAATATACCCATACATAACCGAACTATATTTCCCGCCGCAAAAATGCTGAAAGCCCAAACGGGCAAATTCGTGACTGTAAACAGCTTCTTTGAATACGACTTTCTTTTTGGCCACCCGGATGGCTTCTGTGATCGCCGTGGACGAAACCGGAGCATGATTTGCCAGCATACGCAGGGGGGCAATGCCGGAAGACTCCTTGACCGGGCGGCGGAACATGGGATCAAAATACACCACGTCGAAGGATTTGGCGGGCATTGACTTTAAATATTGCAGATAGTCACCGGCAATTACTTCTATGCGGCGCATCGCCTGCACAATTTCCTGATCCGCTTCTTCATAGGAACGCAGACCCCGCCGCACAATCTCCGCCACCACGGCAGATGCTTCCAAACCGGTTACATGTCCCGCGGCACCGGTCAAATAACTGGCCACAATGGCATCGGTACCCAGGCCCAATGTACAATCAAGCACCCGGTAACCGGGTGCCAGGTCCATGGCGGAAGCCATATGGTCATATTTTCCCTCACACAGGCTTTTTATGCGTAGTTTGGCCATGCCGATGTGAAAGAAATAGACACCCTGGGACATAACCAGTTGAATATTTTTCTTTGTGACCACCAGGATCTGTTCAGCCTTGTGTACTTCGCGGATGCTTTCCAGGGACAGCTTGTTGCGGGGTACATAGGGCACAGCCAACACCTGGGCCAAATCCTTTGCTTCCTGAATAAGCTGCGGCAAAGCTTTGTCACTGGTTGTGGCGATAATTTTCATCGGGCTTTCTCCCATTATTTATTGAATACGTTTAAAGAGACGGGCTAAATCAACCCCGCTGAAATGGACAATAGTGGGCCGCCCGTGCGGACAGGTAAAAGGATTTTCCGCGTCGGCCAATTGTTGAAGCAGCTTCAGCATTTCCGGCATTGATAGTTTCGCGTGCGCTTTAATCGCGGCTTTACAGGCCGTCATGATCATCAGCAGTTCCTGATTTCGCAACACGGACTGCTGCCGGCCGGTTTCCATCATTCTTTGCAAAAAATCCTGCAGTATTTTATCAAGCAGGGCTGTGGGCACCCCCAGGGGCAGGGCACAAACGCGAAAACTCCTGGTGCCGAATTCTTCAACCTCAAAGCCAAGTTCTTGGAATACCGCCAGATTTTCGCGGATACAGAGCGCTTCCTGCGCCGTTGTTTCCCAGACCCAGGGGACCAGTAAGGGCTGGTTTCCGCTCTGTTTTTTGCCCATTAATTTTTCAAACAGAATACGTTCGTGGGCAGCATGCTGATCAATTAAATACATGCCGTCGACACCCTGGGCGACAATATAGGTATTGTCTATTTGCCCCACGGGCTGCAGCAAGGGGAATGCTTCCCTGGCAGTTTCTCCGGCAGCAACAGCATTTGCCTGGGGCGTTGTACTTTGCGTCTGGCCCGGGGCCGGGGAAGGTTGTCTAAATTGAGGATCACGGAAAAACAGGGGCGGCTCCTGGGGTGTGACTGAGGGAGTACCGGTGGCATAAGCGGCCCCTTTGGGGGCGGTGGCTGCCTCTTCGTGCAACAGCAGGGGTTGCACCTTGTATTCAGTAACGCCCAGATCCTGTTTGGGCGCCAGGCTGGCTTCCGGTATCAGACAGGCTTTTTGCAAAGCGTCTTTTACAGCGTGATAAACAAGGAGAAAGATATCCCGTTCTTTCTGAAACTTAACCTCACTCTTCGTGGGATGAACGTTAACATCCACCTCTGAACTGGGGAGTTCGATGGAAATTACGCCGATGGGATGAGCCCCGGAAGGCAGCAGGGATTGAAAAGCATCCTCAAAGGCTCTGCTGATGAGACGACTGTGAATAAACCGGCGATTAACAAATATCGTTTCATGGTGCCGGTTTTTTCGATAAACCACAGGTTTCGCGATAAACCCAAAAACGCGGTAAGTATCCCGGGCCCCTTCGATTGTCAACAGTTGTTTCGCCACCTCCCCGCCGTAAATACTGGCCATTGTCTCCCGTCCGTCACCGGCGCCGGTGGTGGCCAGCAACTGCCGGCCGTTGTGCATTAAACGAAAAGAAATATGCGGATATGCCAGGGCCAGCCGGTTTAATATATCGGCAATATGTCTCGCCTCGGTAGTAGTCGTTTTTAAATACTTTAAACGGGCAGGCGTATTGAAAAATAAATCCCGCACCATAATTGTGGTCCCCGCGGGACAGCCGACGGCGGAAACCCCGCTAATCTGACCGCCCTCCACGACAATTTCCGTCCCTTCCAAATCGGCAGTACGGCGGGTAATGACGGTAAAACGCGAAACGGAAGCAATGCTTGGCAGCGCCTCCCCCCGGAAGCCCAGCGTCGATACTCTGTTTAAATCTTCAGCGGTTTGAATCTTACTGGTGGCATGTCGGGCCAAGGAGAGCCGGGCATCATTTTTACCCATGCCGTATCCGTTATCGGTAACCCGGATTAAACGCAGGCCGCCCTCCTGAATCTCAACCTCAATCCGCGTACTGCCGGCATCAATCGAATTTTCCACCAGTTCTTTGACCGCCGAAGCGGGGCGCTCCACCACTTCGCCGGCGGCAATTTTATTGGCCGTTGTTTCGTCCAGTATTTTGATACGCTCATCACTCATCCGGATTCAGCCTCCTCACCCCGCAATTTTAGCTGCAATTTATAGAGAAGGTTCATCGCCTCAATAGGCGTTATTGATAAAACGTCTATTGAAGTCAGTAATTGTATTACCTGTTGTTCCCCGGAAAATAAATCAATCGGTGCAGGGGTGCTCGCTGCCACCGTCCGCTCCTTGGGGACACCTTCCTGCGTGGCCGCGGTTTCCTGATTTTCGAGGCGCACAAGCAAATCCCGCGCCCGCTTGATAACGCTTTCCGGCAGGCCTGCCAACTGGGCAACATGTATACCGTAGCTGCGGTCCGCCCCGCCGCGAATTATCCGGCGTAAAAACACCACGCTATCTCCCTGGTCCTTGACGGCTACCGAATAATTTTTCACCGCCGCCAACACGTCCTCCAAATGCGTCAGTTCGTGATAGTGGGTGGCAAACAGGGTTTTCGCCCCCAGTTTGTCATGGGTAAATTCCACGACACTTTGCGCGATACTCATGCCATCATAGGTACTGGTACCCCGGCCGATTTCATCAAATACCAGCAAACTGCGTGCTGTTGCATGGGCTAAAATATCCGCCACTTCTTTCATCTCTACCATAAAGGTACTCTGCCCGGTTGCCAGGTCGTCATTGGCGCCCACCCGCGTAAATATGCGGTCGACGAGGCCTATGCTGGCGGCCTTGGCGGGGACGAAAGCGCCCATTTGCGCCATAAGCACGATGAGCGCCACTTGCCGCATATAGGTTGATTTTCCTGCCATATTGGGTCCGGTAATGATAACTATTTTCTGCTCCTGATCATTCAAAAGCGTGTCATTGGGGACAAATAAACAGTCGGTGAGCAGTTTCTCCACCACCGGGTGCCGGCCTTCGGTAATACTCAGGTTATAACCGTCCGTAATCTGCGGGCGCACATAGCCGTTCCGGGCGGCACATTCGGCCAGGGACACAAAAACATCCAGGTGGGCAATGGCCTCCGCCACGGTCTGCATGCGCCGAATGTTGCCGACTAAGAATTCACGGATCTCCGTAAATAACTGATATTCCAGCTGAATGCTCTTTTCTTCCGCTCCCAGAATCAAATCTTCGTATTTTTTTAGTTCCGGGGTAATAAACCTTTCCGCATTGGCCAGCGTTTGTTTACGCATAAAGTAGTCGGGGACGGCATGTAAATTTGCTTTGGTTATTTCAATATAATAGCCAAAAACCTTGTTGAAGGATACTTTCAGGGAACGAATCCCCGTGTTTTCACGTTCTTGGCTCTCCAATTGCCCCAGCCAGTCCTTCCCTTCCCTGCTGGCCCTTCGTAAATCATCCAGCAGGGCGTTAAAACCGGCCTTAATAATGTTGCCGTCCCGCAGAGAAAAAGGCGGATCATCATGGATGGCCTTCGCAATGTGCGTCGTGATATCTTCCAGGGGCTGCAGATTTTCAGAAATTCCCCGTAGCTGCACCGCTTGGGCGTCGTGGAGGGCCGCCTGCAAGCCAGGCAGCATAAGTAACGAATTTTTCAAGGCCAACACATCCCGGGCATTGGCTGAACCATAGGCTAAGCGTCCGATCAGACGTTCCAAGTCGTAAATCTGCTGTAAGCAACCCTGTAATTCGTTACGCACCGAGACGCGCTGGACCAGTTCTGCGACAGCGTCTAACCGCTCTTCAATGGCCTGTCTGCCTACCAGCGGCTGCTCGATCCATTGCCGCAGCAGACGTCCCCCCATGGCCGTACGGGTGTAGTCCAAAATATCAAGCAAGGTACCGTAGCGGGAACCGTCCCGGACGCTGCGGGTCAATTCGAGATTGCGGCGGGTGGTTCCGTCTAAAACCAGATAATTTTTGGTTTGGTAAGGGGTTATCCTTTTTAAATGCGCCATATCGCTTTTTTGGGTTTGGACAAGATAGTTAAATAAAACTTCCGCCGCGATAATCGCCTGTTTTTTACACTTTTGCTTTAAATCCGCACAATTCTCCGCCGAGAAATGGCGGGAAAGCGTGTCAAAGGAGTTATTCTCCTCGTTTTGGCAAGGCTCCGGCAGGGAAAAAACAGGACGATGCTGATAGCGCAGCAAAGCTTTGGCTAAGGCGTTTTTCTGTTTACGGTCCACAATTATCTCCGTCGGCCGTAAACGGATAAGCTCGTCTATTAACCGGGCCTTAAGGGCGTGACCGTCAAAACCGGTGACAAAAAATTCCCCGGTGGAAATATCGGCCACAGCCAGTCCACAGCCCGCATCTTCCATGACGACTGCCGCCAGGTAGTTATTCATTTTATCCGCCAATGCCTGGTGGTCCATGATTGTACCCGGCGTTATAACACGGACGACTTCCCGTTTGACAATCCCTTTCGCGGTTTTGGGATCTTCAACCTGTTCACAAATAGCTACTTTAAACCCTTTGTCAATCAATCTGGCAATATAGTTATCGGCGGCGTGATAGGGTACGCCGCACATGGGGGCCCGGGCGTCCCCCCCTGCTTCCCGTGAGGTCAGGGTAATTTCAAGTGCCCGGGAGGCTATCTCCGCATCTTCAAAAAACATTTCATAAAAATCACCCAACCGGAAAAATAAAATGGCATCTTTATGTTGTTCCTTTACCTGCTGATATTGTTGCAGCATAGGCGTCAATTTGCTCATTAGTCCTCTCCTTACCCTTTACTACGCAATATATCTCAATCCTTTGCGGTTTACCCTTCCACTTTTACACCTTTTAATTGCCAGGTTTGCGCAGTTTCTATTTTGACATTTATCAGTTTTCCCACATCGCCGATCTCTCCCGGCCATAAAACGATTTTATGCGTTCTGGTACGTCCCATCATGATACCGGGGGTTGTTTTACTCGTACCTTCCACCAGTACGGAAACAATCGTCCCCTCTAATTGCTGATTAATCTCCAGGCCGATCTGAGTTTGGACCTCTGTCAACCGGAGCAAACGATGCTTCTTGACCGCCTGCGGTATCTGCTCATCCATCGCCGCGGCAGGCGTACCGGAACGTTGCGAGTATAGGAAGGTGTATGCGGCATCAAAACGCACTTCCTGTACTAAGTTAAGTGTTTCTTGGAAATTCTCTTCCTTTTCACCGGGAAAGCCCACAATAATATCTGTCGTAAAAGAAGCGTGGGGAAGGTAACTACGTATTTTGGTGATTAATTCCCGGTACATTTCCACGGTATAGCCACGATTCATTTTTTTTAAGATCTCGTTGCTGCCCGATTGAATCGGCAGGTGAAAATGCTCGCAGATGTGGTCGCCGTCACGGACGGCGGTAATCATCGCATCACTGACATCCCTGGGATGGGAAGTCATATACCGGATACGTTCAATACCCGGCAATTGATCGATGGTGGTTAACAAATCGGCAAACGTCCGGGAGGGCACTAAATCTTTGCCGTAGGAATTTACATTCTGACCCAGCAGGGTAACCTCTTTGAACCCTTCCTTCATCAGGTCCGCTATCTCTTTTGTTATATCCGCCGGCGGTCTGCTGCGTTCCCTGCCGCGTACGTAAGGAACGATACAATAGGTACAAAAGTTATTACAGCCGTACATGATGGGCACCCAGGCGGATACATTGCCCCGCCGCATGACCGGCGTTTCCGACACTTGTTCGTCAGCTTGCTCCCAGACCGCCACGATTGGCTTAGCGGGTTTTCCCTTGGCTTTAATTTCACTGATATATGTACTAAGTTGATGTAAATTGTGCGTTCCCAATAACAAGTCGACGTGGGGAACCCGTTTCAGCATATCTGCGCGGTTTTTTTGTACCATGCAGCCGGTGACCACAATGATTAAATGGGGCTTAACCTGTTTCAAACGCTTAAGATCGCCGATTCGTCCGTAGGTTTTCTGTTCCGCGCTCTCCCGGACGCAGCAGGTACTAATGAGGATGAGATCAGCTTGTTCAAGGTTGTCCGTATATATGTAACCGAGCTGCCGGACCTGCCCGGCGAGTCGTTCAGAATCGGAGGCATTCATCTGGCAGCCAAAAATCATGGTCGTAAAATAGCTTTTTTCCGTATTCATATCTTAACTCCTTTATTCCTGTGTCGATATTTATTATATCCTAACTTTTCTCCTAACTGCAACTTTAGACGTTACTCAGGTTTGATAACCAGGAAAAAAACGAGCAAGGGCAAAAAAATATAAGGCAATTTGGGCGCTTCCTCCCAAACTGCCTTATACGTTAAAGCAACTGAAGCTTCTGTTAACCGGTCAATACCTCTAAGCTCCAGTAATGCCTCTCAAAAATTAAAAAGTAATTGTTTTCCAGACAATTATCCGGTTCATCGATGCGCATTAACTTTTGCACGGGAAAATATATTTCCACACCTTTGTCATTTTCAATCCTGTAGACCCATTCCAATTGCTCCATCCCACCGGTCCTGCGAAATTGTTTGCAGGGGTAAACGCCCGCAAGTACGGCTTCAAACCCCACAATACTGTTATAACCGTTACTTTTTAGGCAAAAGCGAACTCTTTTGCCGATCATTTTATGAAGGATATTTTGCAGTTGGGGGTATCCTAACTCTTTTCCGTTAAAATCTTGCATAGTGCCATGCTCATTCATATTGAAGCCCCCTCCCTGATTTTCAGATCGAATGCCCGGAATCAGAAAATTTCAAAGCATTTCCATTGGTAATAACCCCTTTCATTTTTTCATCTCGTCGGCGCAGGAGACTCCGGCCTCTATAGGCGGAATGCGCCTTTCCCTCTCTTTCTTAAAAACCTCTTTCTCGCTAAACCAATATATGGTATAACATTAGTGAAGAAAGGTGGTGATATAATGGAACTAACTATTACAGCCAAAATCCAGATACTGCCCACTCACGAACAAACCCAGCTGCTGCACACTACTTTGTCTGCCGTCCAACAGGGGGCTTAATGCAGTATCGGCCATCGTATTTGACACGCGACAATTGGTGCAGTCTAAACTACATAAGCTTACCTATGACCTGTTACGTACCAAGTATAACCTCCGTTCGCAGATGGCACAAAGCGTGATGAAGACTGTTATTGCCAAATATCGTTCGGTTCAGTCCAATGAGCACAATTGGAGTAAAATTGTTTTTAAACGGCCCGCGTACGATCTTGTATGGAACCGGGACTATTCTTTGGTTAAAGGTCTATTCTCGGTGAATACACTTGGCGGTCGGGTAAAGGTCCCCTTTCACGCCGAAGGCATGGAGCAGTATTTTGATGGCGCCTGGACTTTCGGAACAGCTAAACTGGTACATAAGCACAGCAAGTATTTTTTGCATATTCCAATGATCAAAGATGTCCCTGTGATCGGTATAGGAGAAATTAGAAACGTGATGGGCGTGGACCTTGGTATTAACTTTGTGGCTACAGCTCATGATTCCCAAGATAAAACTACC
>DHRA01000054.1:0-961 GCA_002411145.1 Firmicutes bacterium UBA5324
AAGCCAAACGGATTGAAGTCCCTATACTCTTAAGCGACTACCAGAAACAGCTATTAGTAAATAAGTTTGGCAGTCTGCGAATTAGCCAGAAATCCGGTAAATACATAGCACAAATCGCCATCCATGTACCGGAATCCATAGCGAAATGCGACCAGGTTATGGGCGTGGACCTTGGACTTAAAATCCCGGCTGTTGCCGTAACACAGGCGGGCAAGACTAAATTCTTCGGCAATGGCAGGCAAAATAAATTCATCAAGCGCAAGCACCGTTCTGTTCGGCGTAAGCTGGGTAAGCTCAAAAAACTAACCGCCCTCCGTAAACGCGCTAACAAAGAACAACGCTGGATGCAAGACCAAGATCACAAAATCAGTCGCCAAATCGTTAACTTTGCCAAAGAAAACCAAGTTGCCATTATTCGTATGGAACGCCTAACGAATATCCGCAACACGGCAAAAACAAGCCGTAAAAATGAAAAGAATTTGCATACGTGGAGTTTCCATCGGCTGGCTCAATATATTAAATATAAAGCAATTCTGGCAGGAATCAAAGTTGAATATGTGAATCCAAAGCATACAAGCCAGAAATGTCCGAAATGTGGAGAACGAAATAAAGCAAGCGACAGGAAGTATAAATGCGGTTGCGGATATAAAGCTCATCGGGATAGAGTGGGAGCCTTAAATATTATATCTGCAACTGTGGTAGATGGTAACAGTCTATCAGCCTAGACAGCTAATATGCTCTGGTCTAGGACGGGCTGATGGCACAGCCCTGAACTTGGGGTCATACTCCGATAGCAGAAATGTACTTCGGTTTAATCACTCAAGAATCCCCTGTCTTTAGGCATGGGGAGTGTCAAAGGAGATTCCTGGATTGCGTAGAATTTAGATTATGTTGTTTCAGATAGAAGTCCAACCCCCGCAGGGGAAAGCAATCTTACTGTTTTATCCGATGACTAACCCGC
>DHRA01000054.1:1177-5906 GCA_002411145.1 Firmicutes bacterium UBA5324
CTGAATCAAGTCTCCATTTATCGATTCATTATAGCGGAGGAGAAGATGATGAAAGATTTGCTAGATAAAATTGATAGCCTTCAGCGCGAAATCAATAAATACCGTCCTTTTGACGAGCCAATGCTGGGGCAGCTTAAATCATATTATCGCATCGGCTTAACCTACAGCAGCAATGCGCTTGAAGGAAACTCTCTTACCGAGACGGAGACAAAAGTCGTATTAGAAGATGGCCTAACGATCGGTGGTAAACCGCTAAGAGATCATCTGGAGGCTCTGGGACATAGCCAGGCATATGATTTTATGTTTTCGCTGATAAAGCAGAATTTGTTTACCGAGCAAGATGTTTTGGCTTTACACCGGATGTTTTATCGTCAAATTGACGATAAGCAGGCGGGGTGCTATCGCCGCCAGCGTGTATTCATAAGCGGCTCACGGTATCCTGTTCCCGATTGGCCTGACATTCCAAAGTTAATGGAAGAGTGGCTTAAGCAACTACCTGAACAAGCAAAAAAGCTGCACCTGGTGGAATTTGCAGCACAAGTTCATAGGGATTTTGTGTTTATTCATCCTTTTATTGACGGCAATGGCCGGGTGGCCAGATTATTAACGAACCTGGTATTGCTTCAGACAGGCTACTTAATTGCCATAATTCCCCCAATAACCAGAAGCGAATATATCAGCAGCTTGGAAAAGGCGCATACCGATGATACTGCCTTCCGGCGATTTATTGCCGAAAGGGTGCTGGAGACACAAAAGGATTATCTACGATTAATAAAGTGAAATGTAGTTGCGTAGCGGCTATGCCGGGGGATATTTATTATCGTGAATTTTGGCAAGTAATACGGTGCTGGTGCAATACGTTAGGTTTTCCCCTTTGAGTGGGGCCACGCCAAAATATGCACGTTTGACTGCCATTTTGATCGGATACCGGGCATTGACCGCGGGGAACCAGCAGGCGAGGATTGAAAGAGAACCTCGCCGCCCCAAAAGAAGGATTTTATATGCAGGATCGTTACATTTATCCGGCAGTGTTTATGAAGTAACAACAGTCGGGAATACATGGCTTTAGGCTTGTAAGAGTGTCAATGCTAACATTTTGTTGCCGGAATTCGCGGAAAAATTAGAGGCTGTTCATGAGTTCATCGAACTTATGAGCAGCCTCTTTTTATCGTATAGGAAAAGTATATCCCTGGGGAAGGGAATTCCAACTCCCCATTCCCCGTTCCCGAAAGCCGTGCAGCGGTTTTCTTATTGCTTATCCTTGGTGTCCAGGTAGTGGGCCAGTCCTTTGGCGCTGATGTCCAGGGTCTCTTTCACCCAGGTCAGGGCCGGATGTCCGGCGGGCGCGCCTTTGGCCAGCAGGTCCTGTTCATGGTAGCGCCAGAGGGCGGCGGCGATGTCCTGCCATTGCCCGGGGACCTGATAAGCGGCGGTGGCAATTTCCACCCATTTGCCGATCAGTGGGCAGGTTTGGTTTAGGATTTCAGCGGCCGGGCAGGCGACCCCGAAATGCGTAAAGAAGAGGCAACGGGGGTTGTGGGCGGCCAGTTTGTGTAAGGACTGGACCATGGCCTGGGGATTGAATTGGCTGGGGGAGGAAGTGGGCAGGTAATAGGGAATCCCCAGATCCGCTAAGTCCGGGTAGCTCAGTCCCACGGCATCGCCGCAAAATATACCCTGGCTTAAGGAGTCGTAAATACACAAATGGTGATAGGAATGTCCCGGTGTGTCCAGGAAAGTAAGGGTGCGTCCCCCGCCTAAATTGAGGATTTCCCCGTCGGCGGGCATATGCAGGCGTTCCGGGGCCACGGGATCAACGCGGTCGAATAACCGGGAGAATTCCTCCCCGTAGACTTGCCTGGTGCCGGCGATTAGTTTTGCGGGGTCTATTAAATGGCGGCCGCCTCTCTCGTGGACGATCAAGGTGGCCGCGGGACATTGCCGGAGCAGGGTGCCGGCGCCGCCGCAGTGATCCAGATGAATATGGGTAAGTATTACATAGCGCAGGTCTTCCGGCTTGAGCTGCAAACGCCGGAGGGCGGCCAGAATATAGGGAAGGGAAGGTTTCGGTCCGGTTTCGATCAAAACCGGCACCGGTTTTGTTATCAGGTAGCTGGCGGAAATCCGCGGGAAACCGGTGTACATGACGTCGATTTGTACGATGTCGTGGTCTATTTGTGCCAGATTGACATGAAGCTCGTTCAAAGCTAAACCTCCTTAGGGTGGATTGTTTCCTTCTGTTACTTCGCAGGCGCATTGGCGGATTCCTGCCGGCTAAAGGGTTTTGGCAGTCATAAAAGGAGGCATTCAGGAATAAGTAATAGCAAAAATAGCGGGGGGAAGAAGGGTATGATCATTATAAACTTGCGCAAGTTTCTGCGCTCACGCAGGTTTTTTTTCGGGGTCACCGTATTATTTGCCATCGGGGCTTTAGCGGTGCAGGTGTCCCAAAATATGAACAGCGGGCCCATGGCGATTGCCAAGGTGAAAACGGAGGATAAAGTATGTGCACTCACCTTCGATATCAGCTGGGGAGACAAATATTCCCCCTCCATCCTGGATACGCTGAAAAAAAATAATGTACGGGCGACTTTTTTTATCATGGGTCCCTGGGCTGTAAAATACCCGGACATTGCCCGCCGGATTGCGCTGGAAGGCCATGAGGTCGGCAGTCACGGTTATAAACACGAAAATTACGGCGAGAAATCCGCCGACTGGGTCCGGAATGATATTCAAAAGGCACACAAGCAAATTCAGGAAGTAACGGGTAAGGAAGCGGCTTTGCTGCGGCCGCCCAACGGTCATTATAGCAAACAATCCCTCCAGGTTACCGAGGAATTGAATTATCGCACCATTATCTGGGACGCGGATTCCCTGGACTGGAAAAATCCCGGCACCGAGGTGGTGATCAAACGCGTATTAACGAAAACAAAGCCCGGCTCCATTATTCTGCTGCATGCGTCGGATACGCCGGTACAGACCGCGGAAGCCTTACCGGTGATCCTCGACGGACTGAAAGCCCAGGGCTATACCTTCGTAACAGTCGGCGAACTGTTGGCCAAATATCCTCCCGTACGGCACTGAAAAACAAACGGAGGCCGGTCGTCAGGAGATTTTCCTGACGACCGGCCTCATTACTAACGGAAAAATTTTGCCTTCAGAAAAAACAAAAGGCCCAGGACCATTAAATATAACAAAACCTTAAAGCCGATTTTTATTATTTTATCCAGCAGGCGGGCTTTACCGACAAGGGCATGCACCGCGGCCCGCCCCCTGGCTTTGCCCAATGAAATGGTAACCATCAGGAGAAAGGCGGTGATTCTGTCCAGCAGGGTATTTCGCTTGGCGGAATGATTGCTCATGGGCACTCCTTACGGCGGTGTAATGACTTTAACCTTGACGGTTTTCTTAGTATGTGGCTATTAGCCCGGCGCTATACCGAAAAACAGGCGGGGCTCATGAAAATCGCCGCGGCAAAAAAGGGCGGAGAAAAAATTCAGATTGTACCCGATTGTGCTGGCAAAGTCGGCGAATATTGGGTATACTTGTCATGTGGAATACAGAATCTGGTTTAGGGGGAGTCAATGTGTTGGCGGATTTAAAACGGGAGATCGAAGTTTTGGGAGAACGGATTGAAGATTTGAGGGTTTCTCTTTGACATAGCCGGACGAGAGCGCCGTATGACGGAATTGGAACTGCGCATTTCCCAGGATGGGTTTTGGGATGATCCCGGGGCGGCGCAAAAAGTAATGCAGCAGTTGTCCAATGAAAGGGCGCCGCTGGAGACATACCAATCCCTGCGGCAACGTTATGAAGATGTGCGCACCCTGTGGGAAATTGGCCTGGAAGAACAGGATGAAGACTTGACCGGCGAGGTTAAAACAGAAATCTCCGCCCTGGCCTGTCTCCTGGAAAAGCAGGAATTGACCATGCTCTTAAATGGTGAACACGACCCGAAAAATGCGATTATTACCCTGCATCCGGGGGCGGGCGGCACTGAATCCCAGGACTGGGCCGCGATGCTGCTGCGTATGTATACCCGCTGGGCCGAAGCCCGGGGCTATCAAGTGGAAGTCCTGGATTTACTGCCCGGCGACGAGGCGGGCATCAAAAGTGTTACCCTCATGATTAGCGGCTATAATGCCTACGGGTATTTAAAAGCGGAAAAGGGGGTGCACCGGCTGGTGCGGATTTCGCCCTTCGACGCTTCGGGACGGCGACATACCTCTTTTGTCTCCCTGGATGTGATGCCGGAAATTGATGACGATATTGAAATAGAGATCGACCCCAGGGATTTGCGGGTGGATACTTTCCGCGCCGGCGGAGCGGGCGGACAGCATATCAATAAGACAGATTCGGCCGTACGCCTGACGCATCTGCCTTCGGGCGTTGTGGTTAACTGCCAGAGTGAACGCTCCCAAATTCAAAACCGGGAAAGGGCCATGCGGCTTTTAAAAGCCAAGCTGTTTGAGCGGGAACGGGAAGCCCGCGAATTGAAACAGGCCGAATTGCGCGGGGAGAGCAAGGAGATCGCCTGGGGGAGCCAAATCCGGTCCTATGTGTTCCATCCCTACAGCCTTGTAAAGGATCACCGTACAAATACGGAAACGGGCAACGTACAGGCGGTTATGGATGGCGAACTGGATCCGTTCATCGATGCCTATTTGCGCAAGTTCCGCTCGGCATAAATGGAGACTTGATTTAGGTGGGGTTTTAACCCCATCTGAAT
>DHRA01000054.1:6077-29767 GCA_002411145.1 Firmicutes bacterium UBA5324
CCCGCTTGCAGAAGCGGGAGTTTTAGAGCGGGTTAGTCATCGGATAAAGGGAGACTTAATTCGGGCCGGGAAGGGTGACAGAGCGGCGGCAAGCCGCTGTCCCCGCCGGTCACGGCCAAGAACTAATGTTAAGGTGGGAGAAAAAATGCTAAAACGGCTGCTGCTTATCACACTTCTCAGCTTTCTGGGTGTTGTTGTATTGTCGGAGCTGCTGCTGCCTTATATGATCGGCAGACAGGCGGAAACGGCCTTGGGTAAAGCCTTCGGCACCGGCGATATCCAGGCTGCGGTTAAGGCGCGCCCGGCTTTGGCGATGCTCGGCGGCAACTTTTCCGAGATTACGGTAAACGGTAAAGACCTGCATACCGGAAAACTCACCATAAACCGGCTATCCGCCGTATTTACCGATACAAAAATTGATCTGGCGCGGCTTATCACGGCAAAATCCCTGACCTTCCGGGAAATCGGCGGCTTTGACGGCACACTTGTTTTAAAGGAAGAAGATGTTAACCAGTACATTACAAATACGGTCAAGGGTTTAAAAAACGTGCATGTTACGATCGATCCGGAAAACACGAAAGTGGCCGGTGACCTCACCCTCGGACCGGTATCTGTCGCCGTTACCATGCACGGGAAACTGCGGGGCGAGCAAAACCTGATCACCTTTAAAGCCGAACAACTCCTTGTAAACAACGCGGCCGTCGGTTTGAATCTGGCCAGCGGCTTAACGGAGTTTCCCGTATTTGATCTGAAGAAGCTGCCGGTGCCGGCTACGGTGCGGGAGATAAGCAGCGAAGCCGGACAGGTGGTTATCAGAATCGGCAAATGATGGGCGCGGCGGAGGCGGATTATCTGCACATAATTTTTGTCGGGGGAAGGAAATTTTTGCAGACCAGAGAAGATTAAAATGATGCGGCGTGATCAGGGCGCTGTATAATTTTTGCATTACAAGGGAAAATATACCGGATGCTGTATATGTCCAGAGGGATTTTAAGGGTGGAGGAAATAACTTGTTGAGAAATAAATTATTAATCGCATGCATTATTGCCGGACTGGTGGCTGCCCTGGGCATCGTTTACCAGCGGCACCAGATAGAAACAGCCGGGAACACGGTTGAACTTGTGATGGATTACGAGGATGTAGTTGATTTGGCGGCAACCGAGGGCGTCGCCCTTCCTGAGATGATGCGGCAGCTGCGGGAAGCGGGCATTTTTTCGTTGGCCGTATATGATATGACCCTGGAGAAACTCAACAAAAGCGGTCTGGTCTTTTCCCTGGGGGGCGCGGAACTGATGCAGCGTTACCAGACCGGAGTACCGTCCGAGCCCGCGCTTACGCAACTTGCGCAAACAGGTCAGGTTGCCGCGGACCGGGTTTATGTTTTTGGTCCGCCCACGCAAACCTTTGAAGAGGTAAAGCAGGACTTAATCCGGCGGCTTGGTGAACAGCGGGTGCGGGAGATAGCCGCCGGTTCCCCCCGTATCCTGGAGATTAAGGGCAATTATGAAAAACTGATCAAGAGCAATTTAGGCTTGTCCACGGCGGAGATGGCCTTGATTGCCCAAAACGGCTTCCATGTAGTGCCCCGGCCGACGAACTACGCCCATGTTACAGCCAATGACGTGGACGAGGTTTTTAACCGCATTTCCACCCAAAAACAAATTTCCACCCTCTTTTTTGTCGGCGAGGAAGTATTGGGCTACAAACCGCAGTTGGAACGGACGGCCGCATATATGCGCGAACACGGTGTTGTTCTGGGTCTTATTGAGCATCCGTTGCAGCTGCAGTTCCTTAAACAAGACGGACTTATCGACCTGGCCAAACTCCTCGATTATCAGGCGGCCAGGGTATATGTCATTCCCAAGGATGAACAGCCGAAATTAAAGGTGCGGGAAGCGGTGGAACGCTGGGTGCTGTCGGACCGGGAAAGAAATATCCGGGTGAATCTGATCCGTATTTATACGAAACCGGAAGGCAATATGAGTTTGCTGGAGACGAATCTTACATATGTGCAGGAAACAAGAAAAGCGCTGGAGGGGGCCGGTTTTTCCCTGGGGCGGGCCGGTGCTTTTCCCAATTACTATCCTGCGCGGCTTACCCTGTCGCTGGTTATTTTGGGTGCCTGCGCCGGCGGTGTTTTATTGTTGGGCGAACTGCTGCCGTTAAATGGCTGGCGGCAAATTTTGCTTTTGGCCGGTACCTTCCTGCTCCTGGCCGGTCCTGTGCTTATGGGGCACGGCAATGTCGCCCGTCAGGCGGCGGCTTTGGGCAGTGCGGTTATTTTCCCCGGGCTGGCCATGGCCTGGCAAATAAAAAAGTGGCGCCGGAGCGGGTGCAAAACCTGTGCTGGCGGCCGGATCCTCTGGCTGGCCTTTAAAGGCGTGGCCCAGGCTTCGCTTGTTTCCCTGATTGGCGGCGTATTTGTCGCCGCGGTGCTGGCCGACGCGCGTTATTTCCTGGAAATTGAAATTTTCCGGGGAGTAAAACTGACCTTTGTATTACCGCTGCTGATCGTAACTGTGCTGTTTTTCCGGCAGTTCGGTTTCGAAGAGGACAAGCCCGCTCCTGCCGGGGGCTTCCTCGCGCAAGTAAAACGCGTGCTGGATCAGCCGGTACTTTTTAAATATCTGCTGGCCTTGGCGGTTGCCGCGGTTGCCGCTATCGTGTATGTCGGACGTTCCGGGCACACGGCGGGCATTCCCGTACCGGCCCTGGAGACCAAAATGCGCGCTCTGCTTGAGCAGCTTTTTTACGCGCGACCCCGGACCCGTGAATTCCTCATCGGTCATCCTGCCTTTTTCCTGGCGACCCTGGCGGTTTGCTGCTCCTGGTCGCGGGTATGGCAGTTTGCCCTGGTCATTGCCGCCTCCATGGCTCAGATTTCCCTGGTAGAGACTTTTGCCCATTTGCGGACGCCGGTGATGATGACTTTCGTCCGGGGCTTTGACGGCTGGGTTTTGGGCACTATAATTGGCATGGTTGCAGTCATCGTTCTGCAGGGCGTAATCCGGGTGGCCGTTCAACTGGGAAGGAGAACGGTCGGCCATGGCTAAAATCATCATTTCCGGGTACTACGGTTTTGCCAATGCCGGGGATGAGGCGATGCTTACCGCGATGATTGAAGCATTCACCTTGCTTGACCCGCAGGTTGAAATCACCGTGTTATCCGGGAACCCGGAAGAAACCCGCCGCCAGCATGGCGTAAAAGCAATTCACCGCTTGAATTATCCGGAAATAATCGGCGCTTTGCGCCGGGCGGATTTATTGCTGAGCGGAGGCGGCAGCCTGTTGCAGGACGTGACCAGTGATCGCAGCTTCTATTACTATCTGAGTATTGTGATGCTGGCGAAAAAAATGGGTAAGCCGGTAATGCTTTACGCCCAGGGGATTGGACCGGTGCAGGGGAATCTGGCCCGGTGCGCGATGCGCGTAATCGGCAATATGGTGGATCTAATTACCGTACGGGACGAAGGCTCCCGTGAGGAGTTGCTGGACTTAAGGGTCACAAAGCCGCCGGTGTATGTGACCGCCGATCCGGTTTTGGCCTTGTTGCCCATGGATAAGGCCATGGGCCGCATCCTCCTGTCCCGCGCGGGTATTGAGCGGGGGAGCAGGCCCTGCATCGGTATTTCCGTACGGGAATGGCAAAATTGGCTGCCATACAAAAAAGTAATTGCCGAGGTTGCCGACCGGATTGCCCGGGAATGGTCGGCGCAAATCGTGTATCTGCCGATGCAATGGCCGGAAGACGTGGCGGCGGCCCGGGAAATTGTACGCCGGTCGAAATATCCGGCTTTTGTGCTGGATGAAGCCTATACAACCAATGAATTGCTGGCCATGATCGGGCAGATGGATTTGCTCATTGGCATCCGGCTGCATGCCCTGATTTTTGCCGCCGTCATGAACGTACCGATGATCGGTGTTTCCTACGATCCCAAAGTCGAGCGCTTTCTGCGTTCTTTGGGACAAGCGGCGGCGGGGACATTGAAAGACATTACCGGGGAAAAACTCTTTAGCGAGGCGGAAGCGGTGTTTAAGAATCAGGAAAAAATGAAACAATCAATTGCGCGTCGGATGCACATTATCCGCAATGACGCCTTCCGCAATGCGGAATTGGCGGCGGCTTTGATTCAAAGCGGTAAAAGCAGGACTGCCGTCCCGAAGGGTTAGAGGGTGATGGTACAAAGCTTCTTTTTGGATTAAGGAGTGGTACAATGGCTGTCTCAAGGATTTCATTAATTAATTATCTGGGGATTGCCGCCGGGGCCATCATTACGGCCGCCGGTTTGGACCTTTTTTTAATTCCCAACAAAATTGCGGCGGGCGGCGTTAGCGGCCTAGCTACGGTCATCCATTACGTTGCGCATATTCCCGTGGGAGTCACGATGCTGGCCCTTAATATCCCGCTCTTTTTATTTAGTGTAAAGGAGTTGGGCGTGCGTTTCGGGCTGAACACCTTGTTCGGTGCCGTAGTACTCTCGGTGTCTATAGATGTAATTGCCCGGTATGCGCCGGTGATTACCCAGGATATTTTTCTGAGCACGCTCTATGGTGGTGTGGTTTGCGGTCTGGGGATGGGGATTGTCTTTAAATACCACGGAACGACCGCGGGGACGGATCTGGCGGCCAAGCTGATCCACAAATTTACGGGGATTAGTGTGGGCCAGGCTTTGCTGGGGGTGGACTTTTTTGTCATTGCCCTGGCCGGCATTATCTTCAACAGTTTTGAACTGGCGATGTACGCGCTGATATCGCTGTTTGTCACGAGCAAGGTGATTGATTTGGTACAGGAGGGCCGCAGTGATACGAAAGCCTTCTTCATCATTTCCAACAAACCGGCCGAGGTGGCAAAGGCGATTATGCACGACATGGAACGGGGGGTGACTTTTCTCCAGGGCCGGGGCGGCTATACGGAGACGTCGCGGGATGTTCTGTTTTGTGTGGTTACATCCGCCGAACTATCAACGCTGAAAAAAATTATTCACGCCACGGACGCCGGGGCTTTTGTCATTGTCGCCGACACAACGGAAGTTTTGGGCGAAGGGTTTGGCCGCTATGCGTCTTCACCCTGAGGGCAGGGTCTGGCTTCACGTACAGTTTGCTTAAATACCCATTTCCATTGATATTGACAGGGAGGGAAAGTTATGCAGGAACAACTTTCTGAGGAGAAACTAACTGAGTTAACCAATAAGGCCAAAGTGATTCGCCGCCATATTGTCTCGATGATTTATGCCGCGCAATCCGGTCATCCCGGCGGTTCCCTATCGGCCGGTGAAATATTGACCAGCCTCTATTTTGAAATTATGCAGGTCGATCCCCACAATCCCCGTTGGGAAGAGCGGGACCGGTTTGTGCTTTGTAAGGGGCATGCGGCTCCTGTGCTCTATGCTACGCTGGCGGAACGGGGGTTTTTCCCGGTGGAGGAGCTAAGCAGCCTGCGCCGTATCAACAGCCGTTTGCAAGGACATCCGGACATGAAAGGCACCCCCGGCGTGGATATGTCGACCGGTTCCCTGGGACAGGGGCTGTCCGCCGCCAATGGCATGGCGCTGGCCGGTAAAATGGATGGGAAGGCCTGGCGGGTTTATGCCCTGATGGGCGACGGAGAACAACAGGAGGGACAAGTATGGGAGGCCGCCATGGCGGCGGCACACTACAAGCTGGATAATTTAACTGCGTTTGTGGATAATAACGGTCTGCAGATTGACGGCTGTATCAGACAGGTCATGTCCCCCATGCCGCTGACGGAAAAATGGGCTGCTTTTGGCTGGCATGTGATTAACATCGACGGACACGATATCCGGGCCATTTTCCAGGCCGTGGCGGAAGCAAAGGCCACAAAAGGAAAACCAACGGTGATTATTGCCGGCACCACGAAGGGAAAAGGCGTCTGCGCGATGGAAAACGTGGCCGATTGGCATGGTAAGGCGCCCAATCAGACAGAATTGGAACAAGCATTGACGGAACTGGTCTAAAGCGGAGGTGTTGACGATGAAAAAAATAGCCACCCGGGACGCTTACGGTGAGGCGTTAAAAGAATTGGGCGCGGTAAATCCCCAGATAGTGGTGCTGGATGCGGATTTAACGAAATCCACCAAGACAAGCGTATTTGCCAAAGCTTTCCCTGCACGGTTTTTTAATATGGGCATTGCGGAACAAAATCTGATTGGCACGGCGGCCGGCCTGGCCGCCGCCGGCAAGATACCCTTTGCCAGCACTTTTGCGATTTTCGCCACCGGACGGGCTTATGAGCAAATCCGTAATTCCGTTGCTTACCCGCAATTAAACGTAAAAATTGCCGCTACCCACGCCGGACTTACGGTGGGTGAGGATGGTGCTTCGCATCAAGCGCTGGAGGATATTGCCCTTATGCGGGCGATTCCCCATATGACGGTAATTGTGCCCGCCGATGCTGAAGAAACCCGGCAGGCTGTGCGCCTGGCCGCGGAAATGAAGGGTCCTGTTTATCTGCGGCTTGGCCGGCCGGGGGTGCCCGTGCTCTTCGATGAAAAATATAAATTCGCGATTGGCAAAGCAGTAGCTGTGGCGGAAGGAACGAAGGCCACCGTGATCGCCACCGGCATTATGGTGGGTATCGCCCTTGAAGCGGCGGAAAGGCTGCGCGGCGAAGGTGTGGATGTGCGGGTCTTGAATATGGCGACAATTAAGCCGCTGGACCGTGGGGCGATCATTGCCGCCGCCAAAGAAACAGGCGCCATTGTGACGGCGGAAGAACATAATATCATCGGCGGCTTGGGCAGTGCCGTCGCCGAGGTAATCGGGGAAAGCTGTCCCGTGCCCCTGCTAAGGGTCGGTGTGCAGGATACCTTTGGTGAATCGGGCAAACCGGACGCTTTATTGGAAAAATACGGACTTACGGCGGAAAATATCGCCGCAGCGGTGAAAACAGTGATCGCCCGCAAGTAGGGTAAGACAATCCGGCGGCTGACCCCGGTGGCGGGCGGGATTTTTCCGGTGTACGGAAATTCTTCCCCCGGCGGGGTTTAGCTGTACTGTATCGCGCCTTCCAACCATACACTTATAAGGGAAAAAAAGTGCGCGGGAGGTAATAATGTCGGGTTGGCGGCGGTGGCTTATCGGAATTTGTACTGTCTGGGGCGTAATATTATGGGAAATAAAGAATGCGTGGCTGATAGCTCAACTATGTACGACCGCAGGTAGTATGCTGGTATCACTGGTTTTGTACGCCTATGCTTTTGGCTGGCAATTTGCCACGGGGCTTGTCTTATTGCTGCTGGCCCATGAATGGGGACACGTGCTGGCCATCAGACTCCTTGGCCTGGGTGCGCGCGGTCCGCTGTTTATTCCCTTTTTGGGGGCTGTGGTGCAACTGAAGCGCCCGCCGCGGAGCCTAAAGTGTGATGCGGGGATCGCTTTGGCGGGACCGGCCGCAGGCACCTTGTCGGCGCTCTGCTGTTTAGCTGTTTATTTGTGGGTTGATACGAAGATCTGGCTGGTACTGGCCTATACCGGATGTATCCTCAATCTGTTCAATCTTATTCCCTGCAGCCCGCTGGACGGGGGTAAAGTAGTGCCCGCCATTTCCTCAAAGTTGTGGCTCGCGGGCCTTTTTGCGCTGACGGTAATTTTCGTGAATACACGTAATCCTTTTTTGCTGTTGATTATCCTTTTTTCCCTGGTACACGCCTGGAAGGCCGCGGGAGAAAATCTGCCGCACGAGTATTGCTGGGTTTCTCCGCTGATGCGCCTCAAAATCGGCCTCTGGTATTTTATCATCCTCGGCGTGTTGAGTGTTGCTACCGTATTTACGCATCGACTGCTGCAATAACCCGCCCGTAGGGCGGGTTTTCTATAGTCTTGTCGGACGTTGGAAAGTGAAAAAATTATTGAACCGCAGAGCCGCAGGGGACGCAGAGAAATATTTATTTTACCCCCTGCGTTCTCTGCGGCTCTGCAGTTTTATTTCCTGACGGACAGAGCGCAAATACGCCTGGAGATTATTGCTCACTGTCAGAAAGTGTTATGCGGATAAAAGAGGGATTTAAGAATAATACGTCGAAAACCATGAGGGGTGTGGCAATTTTTACTGAGCTAGTAGTCTGTAACGTCTAAAAGTGCAAATTAAATTCGCGGGATTTTTTCGCAAGGCAAGGCGGAGGAGGCGCGCATATCGAACATATGTAAGCCGACGACAACGCAGCATTGCGGTTATAGACTACTAAAAACTAGGAGAGATAACATGATAGAAATGATAGACGTTTCGAAAACGTATAAAAATGGTGTCATGGCCTTGTCTGATATCAATATCACCATTCCCAGAGGAGATTTTCTCTTTGTTGTGGGATCCAGCGGCGCCGGGAAATCCACGCTGATAAAAATGATTTTTCGTGAGGAACTGCCCACTTCCGGCAGTATTATCGTAAATGGAAAAAATATTGTCCATTTGAAGGAATGGGAAGTACCCTATCTGCGGCGTAATATGGGGATCGTATTTCAGGATTTCCGGCTGCTGCCGAATAAAACCGTATTTGAAAATGTGGCCTTTGCGCTGCAAGTCATCGAGGCCCCGCGCCGGGAGATTCAAAAAAAGGTGCCCCATGTCCTGGAGATGGTGGGCTTAGGTGATAAAGGAAAGGTTTATCCAAACCAGATGTCCGGCGGAGAGCAGCAGCGGGTGGCCATTGCCCGTGCCATCGTTAATAATCCGCTGCTCGTTATTGCCGATGAACCGACGGGTAATCTGGATCCGGATACTTCCTGGGAAATCATGAGAATTTTTGAACAAATAAATAAAGCAGGCACAACGATGATTGTGGCTACCCATGAGAAAGCGATCGTCGACGGCATGCAGAAGCGGGTTATCGCCATCGAGCAAGGCAATATTGCGCGGGACGAATTGAAGGGGGTCTATGGCTATGAAGATTAGAACCCTCGAATATTTTATTAAAGAGGCCGTGGGGTCCATAAGACACAACGGGTTGATGAGTCTGGCCTCGGTAAGTACGGTTGCCCTGACGCTGTTAATTCTCGGGATGTTTCTCGTCATGGTGCTCAATCTGAATCACATGGCTGCGGCCCTGGAATCACAGGTGCAGATTTCCGTATATTTGCAGGACAACCTTAGCGAGCAGGAGATCGCGGCCGTAAAGCAAAAGATTTCCCAGCTCCCTGGGCTTAAGAAGATTGAATATGTCTCCAAGGATCAGGCTTTGCAACGTTTCCGGGAGCAGCTCGGCGAACAACAGACCATCCTGAATGATCTGGGCGAGGAGAACCCCTTGCCCAACGGGTTTGATGTTATTGTCGAACATCCGGATCAGGTGAGGGAAGTCGCCCAGGCGGTTTCCAATATTAAAGGGGTGGAGAAACTCCGTTATGAAAAAGAAATTGTCGAAAGGCTGTTTACGATTACCAGGATGATTCGTACAGTCGGCTTGATCATTATTGTCTTTTTGGCTTTGGCGGCGATGTTTATCATCTCCAATACCATTCGTCTGACCGTGTTTGCCCGCCGCCGGGAAATCGGCATCATGAAATATGTGGGCGCCACCGACTGGTTCATTCGCTGGCCATTTTTGCTTGAAGGGGTGATGCTGGGGTTCCTGGGAGCCTTCATCGCCGTATTGCTGTTGACAAAGTTCTATAGCGTTTTTATCGGCTATGTGACGGAAAGCATTGCTTTTATGCCTATTTTGCCAAGCTATCCGATTGTCATCTATCTGGGGGTATTTTTATTGGGTGTGGGGATGACCATTGGCGCTCTCGGCAGCACCATCTCTCTGCGCCGGTTTTTACACGTATAAACTGGGATTGGTGGCTGGTGTCTCATCCGGCGAAAACCTATAGTATATCGTCGGTCTTTTTGCCGCCATGCGTCGTTGTCATCACCTTACGTATGTTCGATATGTGCGGCTCTTCCGCCTAGCCTGACGACAAAAAGTCTCGACGCTCTACTTCAGTTTTCCACCGGATGAGGCACTAGGGGAGACGATCCGTGCTTTCTTGGGTTACATTTTTGGGGGGTGTTCAGATTGCGAAAATTCATGCGGCATACCGCTGTTGTCTTAGCTAGCGCTGTGGCTTTGGGGAATTTCCCCGTCTTTGCCGATGAACTGGCGGAACAGCAAAGAGAATGGGAAACTGTGCAGCAGCAAATGCAGGAGCAGGCCAGCCGGTCACAGCAGGCTCAGCAGCAGGCTGATTCCATCTCAGCCCAATTGCAGGTGATTCAATACGAGTTGGACAAGGCGGAAGAAGACCTGAAAGGCACACAGCAGAAGCTCGACTTCACGGAACAGCAGGTGAAAACCAACGGCGAGTTGCTTGGTAAAGCGGAAAAGGCGCTGGCGACCCGCAATCAGGTGTTTCAGAAACGGGTCAGGGATATCTACGAAAACGGGCATGTCAGTTATGTCGAAGTATTATTTGGCGCGAAAGATTTCCGGGATTTTATCGGCAGGTTCGAATTATTAAAAAGAATTATGGCCCAGGATATGGCCCTGGTAAATCAAGTTAAAGCCCAAAAACTGCTGATTGCCGAGAAACAGGCCCAGTTGGAGCAGGATAAAGCCGCTGCGCTGATGTACAAGGAACAGGCGGCCACCAAGCGAAATACAGTGGATGCCAAAAGGCGGGAACAGCAGAACATGCTGGACAACGTGCTTACGGAGAAAAACACGGCGGAGCAGGCCTACGCAGAACTGGAAGAGACTTCCCGCAACATTGAACGGATGATCCAGCAAATGCAAAACCCCGCGGCGAACCGGGCGCAGGCCCGGGCGTCGGGGGTGTTAATCTGGCCGGCCGCCGGCCAGATTACCTCTCCTTTCGGCTGGCGCATGCATCCCGTATTCGGCACGCAAAAATTCCATACGGGTATTGATATCGGCGCCGATTACGGAGACGCCGTTGCCGCGGCGGACAGCGGCGTTGTTATCCATGCCGACTGGCTGGGCGGCTACGGCAAGGCGGTTATCATTGACCATGGCAATGGTTTGCAGACTTTATATGCTCATAACTCGGAATTACTCGTCTATGAAGGTCAGGCGGTACGTAAAGGCCAGACCATTTCCCGGGTCGGCTCCACCGGTTATTCGACCGGACCCCATCTGCACTTTGAAGTTCGGCAAAACGGTACGCCCACCAATCCCATGGCTTATTTGCCGTAAGATGACTATCTGAACATGTTTTTGCATATACTGTCAATACAATATGTGGGTAGGTGGTATCGTTGACCAACCGGCGCAAAATAATGATCGGCGCAGTGGGATTAGTACTCACAACTTTTATCCTTACGTCTTCTCTCTTCGTTTACTTGTTTCAGACGCAGACGGCAAGTGTTGCGGATACGGGAAAATTTATCAAGGTATGGGCGATTATCAAGGCCCGCTATTTGGAGGAAGTGCCCGCCGCGGACCTGATGTCCGGGGCCATAAAGGGCCTGGTGGAAGGGTTAAATGATCCCCATTCGATTTACATGGATGCGAAAATTTATAAAGAGTTCCAGATTGAGACCGAGGGCACCTTCGGCGGCGTAGGCATCGTGATCGGTCTAAAGGACGGAAAGACACTTACCGTCATCGCGCCCATTGAGGGCACCCCCGGGGAACGGGCAGGCATAAAATCCGGGGATCAAATTGCCCAGATCGACGGGCAAGACACAAAAGACATGAATCAGGATGAGGCCGTGGCAAAGATCCGCGGACCCGAGGGGACCCAGGTCACGCTCGCTATCCGCCGGGACGGCGAACAGGAATTAAAAAACTTTACCCTTACCCGGGCCAACATTCAATTAAAAACGGTTAAAGCGCAAATGCTCGATAACGGTGTTGGCTATATTCGTATTTCCACGTTTAACGAAGCAACGGGCAACGATTTTACCAAAGCTTATAACGAACTGGGCAAACAGGGGATGAAGGCGTTAATCCTGGATTTGCGCGACAACCCCGGCGGTTTGCTGAATGAATGCGTGAAAGTAGCCCGTAATATAGTGCCCAAAGGAACCATTGTTTCCGTAGTGGGCCGGAACGGCAGGACGGAAGTGCATACTTCCGATTTGGAGCAAGCCAGGTATCCGCTGGCTGTGCTCATCAACGGCGGCAGTGCGAGCGCTTCGGAGATTGTCGCCGGGGCGGTACAGGACACCGGGGTGGGCACGCTGATTGGCACAAAGACTTACGGGAAAGGTTCCGTACAAACCATATTCGACTTGCATGACGGCACAGCGGTAAAACTAACCATCGCTAAATATCTTACGCCGGCGGGACGCTCCATTAACAACGTAGGCATTGAGCCGGATGTGGTGTTGACCAACCCCGAAGGCAAGGATCTGCAATTAGCCAAGGCGATCGAAATACTGGCCAATAAACACTGAATGAGAGCCCGGAAAGTTAAGTACTTTCCGGCTTTTCTTTTTTGTTTGCAGAGAAAAGCATGAAACTTTAACGAACCGCAAGGTAGGCCGGGGGCGCCGAGGGGAAAGAGCGGTTTTTTTACTTTTTTCTACAGGAAATCCGCTCTAGGATGTCAAATCTTTGTATATTCAAAATTGATTTAAGGCATCGGAAGGAGCAAATGATGGCTAAAAAGCGCAGCAAGAATTCGGGAATTCGGTTCAAGCTTATTATGTTGCTGCTCGTCGTTGCCGGTTTGTGGCAGCTGCAGCAGAGGACGGCGCCCGTCACCACAAATAATGAAGAAGGACACTATTATCAGGTGGAGAAGACCGGCGCCGGCGTGACGGTGGATTTTACCAAGGCCGGGCGGAACCTGGATGATGTAATTTCGAAGGTCATAAAAGACAGCGGATTAAAAAGCAAGGCGGACGACCGGCAGCCGCGCCAGGTGACGCGCAAGCAGGTGGAAGGCTTTATCAAATGGGAAAACCGGCATATTACGGTGGCGGTACCCACCGAAGCGGGCCAAGCCGCTTTGCTGGAGAGTCTGACGACGGCGGTGAAAAAAGCCGGCGGACAGGTGTTTGCCAGCCGGCAGGACACCGTTGAGGGCAAGGAGGCCCTCCGTGTGGACCTGGGCTTGGCGGATTCGCTGGAAAATGAAGCGGTAACGGTGATCACCCATAATATTTGGCTGCTTTTGCAGACGGAGAAGCCGGTTGCGCCGCCCAAGGATCCGGAGGACGGCGCCTTGGCAGATTCCCGGCGAGATGCGCTAAAACAGCCGCGGGACGGCAAGGCTCCCCCCGCGAATCAGCGGGGCCGGCTGGCCCTGGTTATTGATGATTGCGGGCTGACCATGGAAGGGGTTGCGGAATTGCTGACCCTGGATCAGCCCATCACCTTTGCCGTCCTCCCCTATCACCGCTATTCAGAGGCGATTGCCCGCCAGGCGGTGGGGCAGGGGAAACAGGTAATTCTGCATTTGCCCCTGGAATCAGTGGGCGGAGAACGCGCGGAAGCGATGACCATCACCACCGCCATGACCCAGGAACAAATAAAAGGCGCCACCCGGGAAGCGATGGCCGCCGTGCCACAAATCATCGGGGTGAACAACCACCAGGGCTCAAAGGCCACTGCCGACGTACGGGTTATCACCGCGGTGCTGTCCGTATTGCAGGAACAGGGTTTATTCTTCCTGGACAGTAGAACCAGTGCGGGCAGTGCCGCCTACCGCACCGCCAAAAATTTGGGGCTGCGGGCGGCGGAGAACGATCATTTTATCGACAACTCCGCCGATGTGGGGGCCATAAAGCGTGAACTGCGCACCGCGGGAAGACTTGCGCTCTCCCAGGGGGAGGCGGTGGCCATCGGCCATATTCGTCCTCACACGGTCAGCGCGATCCGGGATATGGTGGCGGAACTGGAAAGTATGGGCGTCCAATTTGTATTTGTTTCCGAGTTGGCCAGATAGGGAGCGGAGGGAAATATGAAACTCAAAGCCATGAGGGGGCAGGATATTGAGCACTTCCGGCATTTACAGCCGGAGGGCTGGCCGGATATTGCGCCGGAATTCGAATATTATGTAAATATGCCCTTTTGCCATCCGGTCAAGGTAGTGTTTAAGAAGCGGATTGTCGGCATCGGCGCGGGGATCTCCCTGGGCAATACGGCCTGGCTGGCCCATATTATTGTGGACAAGGGTTTCCGCAGAAGAGGCATCGGGAGTTTTATCGTTACTCAATTGCTGCATCACTTAACGGAGGCGGGTTGTCAAACGGTCTCCCTGATTGCCACCGAACTGGGTTATCCGGTCTATAAAAAAGCGGGCTTCCTCGCCCAAACCGAATATATTTTTTTCGCCCGCCAAGCACCGTGTCAAAGCTTTCCGCCGTCAGGAAACATCGTGCCCTTAACCGCAGGAGATTTTGCGGCCGTCTTTTCCCTGGATAAACAGGTCGCGGGGGAGGAGCGGAAACGATTATTGGGGGCGGCGCTTGACAACGGGTATGTCTATAAAAAGAACGGTGAAGTCTTAGGCTATTATTTGCCCGCATTGGGGGAAGGCCCGGTTGTGGCAACCGATGGGGAAGCCGGGACGGCGCTTATGGCTCTGAAATATGCGGCCGCGCCCAAGGGTGTACTGCCGGCTGCCAATAGAGAAGGGATGTCTTTCTTTAAAGAAAATGGCTTCGGGGAGATAATGAGGGCGGTAAGAATGTACCGGGGCAGGGAATTTCCCTGGCAGCCGCAAAACATATTCAGCAGAATCGGGGGAAATCTAGGCTGAATCTTCACTCAGGCGACTAAATTTTTCCTAAAAATACGCATACATCCCGGAGGCCTGTATATACTACGTCCCAAGAACACAATGAGGGGGACGTGATCGGTATGCCGCGGGACTACTTTGTAAAATACGGGGGCGCAGCATTCCAAAACAATGTAGACCCCGAACAAATCCACCATTTCGTGCGGCAGTTGCCGCAGGAGCAGAAAAGAAGCGTACAGGAAGTCTTACAGCTGCTGGAGTCCCAGGGGTATATTACCAAACTGTCGGCTACCTGGGAACTTCAGTAAACCAAGGGGAATAAGCGGTCATGGGAAGTCAGCCGTTGAGGAACGGAGTCCGGGTAAAGGCCGGGTTCCGTCCGCCAACGGCTGACTTCCGGTTTTCGCGGGGAAAAATAATAAGAACATATGTTCTTGAATGTTGGGATAGGGCGTGGTAAGCTATATGTATTAAATTAGGACAACGGCCGGTCCGCGGGGACTCGCCTGTGAGGTGAAAAATATGGGAGAATTTAAAATCGCGGCAGCCTATGAACCCACCGGAGATCAGCCCGGGGCGATAAAGCAGCTGGTCAGCGGGCTGGAACAGGGTTACAGATGCCAGACGCTGTTGGGCGCAACCGGCACCGGCAAAACCTTTACCATGGCCAACGTCATTGCCCTGACCCAACGGCCCACCCTGGTCATTGCCCACAATAAAACGCTGGCGGCCCAGCTCTGCGCGGAATTTAAGGAATTTTTTCCCCATAACGCCGTGGAGTATTTCGTAAGCTATTATGACTATTATCAGCCGGAGGCCTATATTCCCCAGACGGATACCTATATTGAAAAGGATTCGGCCATTAATGACGAAATCGATAAACTGCGCCATTCGGCCACCAGCGCGTTATTTGAAAGACGGGATGTTATTATTGTGGCCAGCGTGTCATGCATATACGGCCTGGGTTCGCCGGATGAGTATAAAAACCAGGTGCTCTCTTTGCGGCAGGGCGCAACCCGGGACCGGGAGGAAATTTTACGCAAACTGGTGGATATCCACTACGAGCGGAACGACATCAATTTTACCCGCGGTAAATTCCGTGTGCGCGGAGACGTAATTGAAATCTTTCCCGCCGGTCATGATGAGAAAGCCGTGCGGGTGGAGTTGTTTGGCGATGAGATTGACCGGCTCGTGGAAATTGATGTTATGACCGGTGAAGTGCTGGCCGAACGCAAACATTACGCCGTGTACCCGGCCACCCACTTCGTGACCTCAAAGGCCCATATGGAACGGGCTGTCGGGGATATTGAGGCGGAATTGGCCGCGCGGGTTAAGGAACTGCAGGCTGCCGGCAAACTATTGGAGGCCCAGCGACTGTCCCAACGGACCCGCCATGATATTGAAATGATGCAGGAGGTCGGATATTGCAGCGGCATTGAGAACTATTCGCGGCATTTAACGGGCCGGGCTCCGGGCCAGCCTAACTTCACATTGCTGGATTTCTTTCCCGCGGATTACCTGATCATGGTTGACGAGTCCCATGTGACTCTCCCCCAATTGCGCGGCATGTATGCCGGGGACCGCTCGCGGAAAGAGTCTTTGGTGGAACATGGCTTCCGCTTGCCTTCCGCCTTTGACAACCGGCCGCTCCAGTATCATGAATTTGAAAGCCATATTAACCAGATCGTCTATGTTTCCGCTACGCCGGGCCCGGTGGAACTGGCCAACAGCAGTCAAATCGTGCAGCAGATAATCCGGCCCACCGGTTTGGTCGATCCGGAGATTTTTATCCGGCCCATTAAGGGGCAAATGGATGATCTGCTGGGGGAAATTAAGGTACGGGCCGCCCGGGACGAGCGGGTACTGGTGACGACTCTGACCAAGAAAATGGCGGAGGACCTGACGGAATATCTCAAAGAAATGGGCATCCGGGTCAGATATCTGCATTCGGAGATCCATACGCTGGAACGGGTGGAGATTATCCGGGATCTGCGGGCCGGCGCCTTCGACGTACTGGTGGGCATCAACTTGCTGCGGGAGGGACTGGATATACCGGAAGTCTCCCTGGTGGCCATTCTGGACGCCGACAAGGAGGGATTTCTCCGTTCGGAAACGTCTTTGATTCAAACCATCGGACGGGCCGCGCGCAATGCCGGGGGCGAGGTTGTCATGTATGCCGATACCGTTACCGACTCAATGCGCCGGGCCATCGATGAGACTAACCGCCGGCGAGCTGTGCAACAGGCCTACAATGCCGAACACGGCATCACACCGGCCACCATCCGCAAGGCGGTCAAGGATCTGATTGAGACGACGAAAGTCGCGGAAACAACGGCCCCCTACGAAACGCAGGCGCCGGCCGTCCATCTCAGCCGGGAAGAAACGATGGATTTGATTTATAACCTGGAAAAAGAAATGAAGCAGGCCGCCAAACTGCTGGAATTCGAACGGGCCGCCGAACTGCGCGACCTCCTCGGCCAGCTGCGCCGGCAACTGGCCGACGCCCCGGCGAAAGCCGCTCCGAAGAAAAGATCCAGACGGGGATAAGTAGTTGAACCGCCAAGGCGCAGAGACGCCAAGGGGTTTGCACAGGAATAACCCTGGCAATAAAATGGGTAATATGCATAATACTGTTTAATCAGGTCGCTGAACGGATGGAGTATAAATAAAACAAATAAAATCAATACCCCTTGGCGCCCTGGCGTCTTGGCGGTTAGATAATATTAGGGAGTATAACATTGAAAGATAAAATTATCATCAAGGGTGCCAGACAGCACAATTTGAAAAACATCGATGTGGAGATACCGCGGGATCAACTGGTGGTACTGACGGGCTTAAGCGGTTCGGGGAAATCCTCGCTGGCTTTCGACACCATCTATGCCGAGGGACAACGCCGTTATGTCGAGTCCTTGTCCGCCTATGCCCGGCAGTTTTTGGGCCAAATGGACAAACCGGACGTGGACTATATCGAGGGCCTGTCGCCGGCGATTTCGATTGACCAGAAAACAACCAGCCGCAATCCCCGGTCCACCGTGGGCACGGTGACGGAAATTTACGATTATCTGCGTCTCCTCTTCGCCCGCATCGGCCGGCCCCATTGTCCCCAATGCGGCAAATTAATCAGCCAGCAGACCGTGGAACAAATGGTTGATCAGCTGCAGGCCCTGGGTGAGGGAACAAAATTGCAGATTCTCGCGCCCCTGGTGCGCGGCCGCAAGGGAGAACACCAGAAATTGCTGGAAGAGGTCCGCAAACAAGGCTTTATCCGGGTGAGAGTGGATGGTGAGGTGCGGGATATTGCCGACGAATTCCTGCTGGACAAAAATAAAAAACACACCATTGAGGTGGTGGTGGACCGGATTGCGATCCGGGAGGGGGTGGCAGGCAGACTGGCTGAGTCGCTGGAAACGGCGCTGGAATTGGGAAAGGGCATGGTAATTGCCGACGTAAGCGGCGAAGGAGAATTATTGTTCAGTGAAAATTTCGCCTGTATTGACTGCGGTATCAGCCTGCCGGAGATTGCCCCCCGGATGTTCTCCTTCAACAGCCCTTACGGCGCCTGCTCCACGTGCAGCGGCCTGGGGACCAATGCGGAATTCGACCCGCGGCTGGTGGTGCCTGATCCGCATAAAACCCTGTTGGACGGCGCGGTTGTTCCCTGGGGAAAATCGACGACGGGTTATTATTATCAATTGCTGGAATCTGTAGGCAAACACTATGGTTTTGTCCTGACGGACGCCTGGGAGGATTTGACCCCCACCCAGCAACAGGTCGTTTTATACGGCTCCCAAGGGGAAAAAATGAGTTTTACCTACGAGAATATGTATGGACACGTCAAGAACTATTATCATGAATTTGAGGGCGTGCTGCCCAATTTGGCCCGCCGCTACAAGGAAACCCAATCCGACGCCATGCGGGAGGAATTGGAGGAATATATGACCAGCACCCCCTGTCCCGCCTGCAAAGGCGCCCGGTTAAAACCGGAGAGCCTGGCGGTGAAAGTCGGCGGCCAGTCAATCTGGGAGGTTACCCGCATGACCATCGAGGAAGCGGGACAATTCTTTCAGGACCTGGTGCTCACGGAGCGGGAGAAGCTGATCGGCCAGCAAATTTTTAAAGAAATCAATGCCCGCCTGGGCTTTTTAATCAATGTGGGACTGGACTACCTGAGTCTGGACCGGGCCGCGGGCACATTGTCCGGCGGGGAAGCCCAGCGGATTCGCCTGGCCACCCAGATTGGCTCCGGGTTGGTCGGCGTGCTCTATATCCTGGATGAACCCAGTATCGGCCTGCATCAGCGGGATAACGCCCGTTTGCTGGAGACCCTTAAGGGACTGCGGGATTTAGGCAATACCGTGCTGGTGGTGGAGCACGATGAGGATACCATGTATGCGGCCGACTACATTATCGACATCGGGCCGGCCGCCGGCGCCCATGGCGGACAGGTCGTGGCGGCGGGACCCATCGAAGTAATTAAAGCCTGTGAGAGCTCCATAACCGGTCATTACCTGAACGGACAGAAAAAAATACCTGTGCCCGCCGTGCGCCGCCAACCCAACGGCAAGTGGGTGGAGGTCAAAGGGGCCAGGGAAAATAATCTGAAAAATATTAACGCCCGTTTCCCCTTGGGGGTTTTTACCGCCGTCACCGGTGTTTCCGGTTCGGGGAAAAGCACGCTGGTCAACGAGATCCTTTACCGCGCCCTGGCGCAAAAAGTCTACGGCTCCCGGACCCGGCCCGGTGAGCACAGCGCGCTGCAGGGCGCCGAATATATTGATAAAATTATCGACATTGACCAATCACCCATCGGGCGGACACCCCGCTCCAATCCCGCCACCTACACCGGTGTTTTTAACGATATCAGAGAACTTTTTACCCAGACACAGGAGGCGAAGATCCGCGGCTATAAACCGGGACGTTTCAGTTTTAACGTCAAGGGTGGGCGTTGTGAGGCCTGTCAGGGGGACGGCATTATCAAAATCGAGATGCATTTTCTCCCGGACGTGTATGTACCCTGTGAAGTCTGCAAAGGACAGCGTTATAACCGGGAAACCCTGGAAGTGCGCTATAAAGGGAAAAATATTGCGCAGGTATTGGACATGATTGTCGATGAGGCGGTGGATTTCTTCCAGAATATCCCCAAGATCCACCGGAAGCTCCAGACCCTGCAGGATGTCGGCCTGGGTTATATCAAGCTGGGCCAGGCGGCCACCACCTTATCCGGCGGGGAGGCCCAGCGGGTGAAACTGGCCACGGAATTGGCCCGCCGTTCCACAGGCAAAACCCTCTATATCCTTGACGAACCGACGACAGGGCTGCATACCGCCGACATTCACCGGTTGCTGGAGGTTTTGACTCGCCTGGTTGAGGCCGGGGATACGGTGATTGTCATCGAACACAACCTGGATGTCATTAAAACCGCCGATTATATTATCGATTTGGGTCCGGAAGGCGGCAAAGGGGGCGGGAACATCATCGCCCAGGGCACACCGGAGGAAATTATCCGCAACGGTCAATCCTATACGGGAAAATTTTTGCAACCGGTTTTAAAGAAACAGTAACGGCGGCCTCCCAGGGAGACACCGTTGACAAAAAAAAACGGAAAGCAAGTTGAGACCTGCTTTCCGTTCATCTTCAGCCGATGAGCTGATTATGGATGAATTGAGTATTAATATTGCCTGCGCAGAACTGCGGGTTGTCTAACACCTGCAGGTGAAAATCAGTCAGGGTCTTGATGCCGGAGATGCGGAATTCACGCAACGCCCGTTTCATGATGCGGATAGCATCGCCCCGCGTACGTCCGTGGACGATTACTTTCGCCACCAGTGAATCATAATAGGGGGGGACGGTGGAACCGGCGCAAACGCCGCTGTCGACCCGCACATAGGGGCCGCCCGGCTGATGGTAAAAGGTGATTTCACCGGGACAGGGCAAAAAGTTCATATCGGCATCTTCCGCGTTGATCCGGCATTCGATGGCATGCCCGGTGAACCTGATATCTTCCTGTTTGATGTTTAACGGTTCGCCGGCGGCGATGCGGATTTGTTTCCGTACCAGATCGATGCCGGTAATCATCTCCGTGATTCCGTGCTCAACCTGAATACGGGGATTGATTTCCATGAAGTAGAATTCGCCGGTTTTCTTATCCAGCAGAAATTCAACCGTACCGATATTGGTGTAGTTTACGCTTTTAGCCGCCAAAATGGCAAAATCGCCAACTCTTTGGCGCATGGCGGGGGTAAGGGCGCTGGAGGGCGCTTCCTCCAGGACTTTTTGATTACGACGCTGTAAAGAGCATTCCCGTTCACCCAGGTGGATAATGTGGCCGTAGTGGTCGGCCATAATTTGCACTTCAATGTGACGGGCGTCGGCAATATATTTTTCAATATAGTAGCCGGCCCCGCCGTCGAGGTTGATTCTATTTAGTGCGTTCATGAGCTCGGCCTGGCTTTCAATGACGATCATCCCCTTGCCGCCGCCGCCCGCAACGGGCTTCAGAATGACGGGAAAAGTAAGATTGTCGGCGATCAGGCATGCTTCTTCCATACTCCTGACCGGGTCTGAACCCTGGGCCATGGGTAGATTGGCCTGACGCATGGCTTCTCTGGCCGCGTCTTTGTTGCCTACTTTGCGGATGATATCGGCATTGGGACCAATGAAAGTAAGGCCCGCGGCCACCACCAGATCCGCGAAATCGGCATTCTCCGATAAAAAGCCGTAGCCGGGGTGAATGGCATCGGCGTGGGCTGCCAGGGCCGCATTGATAATAACATCGGTATTTAAATAACTGGCGCAGGCATCGGCAGGACCAATATGATAGGCATAGTCGGCCAATCTGACGTGCAGAGCATCGACATCCGCGTCTGAATATACAGCAACTGTTTCCACGTTCAGCTCCTGACAGGCCCGGATAATTCTTACGGCTATTTCGCCCCGGTTGGCGATTAGCACTCGTCGGAACATCGTGTAGACCTCCCGTTTGCAAATTTTGGTAACCTGAACCCGGTATTGATTCAGGACTAATAAAGCAATTATAATTTCAGATGAGAGAAAATGCAAGAATGATTTCACATGTATACAGTATAGTCTTCGGCTCCAATCCCCAGCGCAAAGGAGGTGACCGGGGTGGAAAAAACGCAATTAGCGGCGGTATTAAGCCATTTGCCGGACAAACCAGGTGTCTATCTGATGAAAGACGCAAACGCACAGGTAATTTATGTAGGCAAAGCAATTAATTTAAAGAACCGGGTCCGTTCCTACTTTCAGGAAAGCAGAAATCATACGCCGAAGGTGCGGGTGATGGTGGAGCAGATAATAACGCTGGAGACAATCATCACCGGCACCGAGATGGAAGCCCTGATATTGGAATCCAATCTGATCAAAAAGCATCGCCCGAAATACAACATCCGTCTACGGGATGACAAACAGTATCCTTATCTGCGGATTGATGTGCAGGATGCTTTCTCCCGGGTCACCATCGCCCGCCAGATCAAAAAGGACGGAGCCCGTTACTTCGGCCCCTATACCAGTTCCGGCGCCGTATATGAAACCCTGCGCTTATTAAAAAAAATATTTCCCTTGCGCACCTGTAAACGCAACATCGGCGAAGACCGGGGCCGCCCCTGTCTCAATTATCATATTAAGCGCTGCCTTGCTCCCTGTGACCGGCAGGTGGATGAGGCGGCCTACCGGCAGATGATCAGAGAGATCTGCCTTTTTCTGGAGGGCAGGCAGGATAAGCTGATGAAAAAACTGCGGGCGAAAATGCTGGACGCCTCGGACCGGATGGCCTTCGAACAGGCGGCAAAAATCCGGGATCAAATCCAGGCCATTGAAAAAGTCATCGAAAAACAGAATATTAATATTCCCGCCGCCGACGACCAGGATGCCCTTGGTCTGGCCCGCAACCACGCGGGAACCTGCGTGCAGGTTTTCCTCGTCCGCAGCGGAAAACTGATCGGACGGGAACACTTTCTGCTTGCCGGGGAGGAAGGGGCCGCAGACCGGGAAGTGCTGACAGGCTTTATTAAACAATATTATGCGCGGGCGGCCTTTATTCCCAAAGAAATTCTCCTGCCCCTGGAAATTGATGAACCAGACCTGATTGCCGCCTGGCTGACAGAGCGCCGCGGGACCAAGGTGCACCTGCAGATACCGAAACGGGGTGTCAAGCGGGAATTGGTTAATATGGCCACGGAAAACGCCCGGGAAGTATTGGACGGACAGACGGCGCAGCTTCAGCAGCAGGAAGCCCACAGCCTCGGCGCAGTGGCGGAGCTGCAGCAATATTTGCAGTTGACAAAACCCCCCTACCGTATTGAATGCTTTGATAACTCGAATATTCAGGGGGCGGACGCCGTTTCCTCCATGGTTGTTTTCGAAGGAGGCAAACCAAAGAAAGAAGACTATCGCCGCTATAAAATAAAAACCGTGCAGGGCGCCAACGATTTCGCCACCATGCAGGAAGTGGTGCACCGGCGCTATAAAGATGGAAAACCGCCGTTGCCGGATTTAATTATTATTGACGGCGGCAAAGGACAGCTTCATGCGGCGCGGGAAGTATTGCACGGGCTGAATCTGGCACATATTCCCACCTACGGCCTGGCCAAGGAGTTTGAGCTTCTGTTCCGGGAGGAGGATCCGGCGCCCATCGCGCTGCCCCGCCATTCCACCGCCTTGTTTCTCGTACAGCGGATCCGTGATGAAGCCCACCGTTTTGCCATTACTTATCATCGCCAGTTGCGGCGCAAACGCAATCTGGCTTCCCTGCTTGATGAAATCCCCGGGGTCGGCGCCAAACGCCGCAAGGCGCTGTACGAGCATTTCGACACCATCGACAAAATAAAGCGGGCCCCCGCGGAGGACCTGGCCAAAGTCCCGGGCATCTCCCCCGCGCTGGCTGCGGAGATCGTCGCGCAGCTGAATAAAAGTGATTAACCGCCAAGCCGCCATGACGCCAAGGGTTATACGTGGGCGAACTGAATAAAAGTAATGCACACAAAGAAGCAAAAAAGCCAAGGAGTTAAGGACTGTTTTCTCCAACC
>DHRA01000054.1:29923-35907 GCA_002411145.1 Firmicutes bacterium UBA5324
GCGGTTCAAATTTTTTGTATGTCCATTGCCTTTCCTGCGGAAAATATAAAAAAAGGAGGCGTGGTTGTGGATAAGGAAAAATTCAGGCAAACGCTGCTGGCGATGGGGACCATCGGGCCTTTTGTGGAAATGGAAGTGCTGAAAGGACAGGAACCCCTTGCCTATGCGCAAATACCCCGGGGCGAAGGCGAAGACGCGGAGCAGGTGTATGTGCTGACAAAGGACAAGCTGATTTGGGTTTATACCCATATCGAAGAAGGAATGATGTTATACCGGACCTATTTTCTGCACAATCTGCTGGAATACGAGTATGGAAAAATCCCCGCGCCGGCGCCGGACGAAGTGGCCAAGCGGGCAGTTTTAAAATTAAAATTCGCAGGGGAAAGTGAAGTGGGCATCGCTTCCACGGCGGAGAACCCCGCTGCGGCGCCTGCGCGGCACAAAATCATGGTGCGGGGTATCGACGACCTGGAACGTCAGCTGCGCAAACTGACGCGGTGTGCCCCAACCACTGTGCCTCATGACAATATTTGCCAGGAATACACGGAACGTAACTGGGCACATTAATAAACGGAAAGGGTTCGTGATGGTCGAGCCAAGATTGGTACGGGGTCTCTTGGGGCTCTGTGTCAGTCGGCCAAAGATTGGCGTCAGGTCATAACTGGTTTGGCGTCAGTCGGCGGGCAGATCATTGTATGTCTTGTAAGGCTGTACGGCAGTCTCAAGGATTGTCGTGTGGTCAAAAGGGATGTGCAGTGGTCGAGCTAAGACTGCTGGAGGTTCCGCAGGCACACCATGCTGGAGGTCTGTTGCAGTCGAGAGATTGCAGCAGGTTTCTAAGGTATCTTCAGTAGTCGAGCAAAGGTCGGTGTATGTTTTGTAATGCTTGTGCGTAGTCGAAAGATTGCGTATAGGTATGCAGGGATATGCATTGGCTGTAGCGTAGATCATTACGGGCTCTTTCCTTTTCACGCTCTTATGCGGGTCTCCCGGGGTTTCCGGGAGACCCGTGTTTTTGTTATACTGAGAGGAGAATTAATTTGTGTCCTTTTTGCGAGGTGGCTGTCTATGAACCATTGTATAGATTTAAACGCGGATGTGGGCGAAAGTTTCGGGATTTATGCCCTGGGTAACGACAAGGACCTGTTTCCCCATATTACTTCCGCCAACATTGCCTGCGGCATGCACGCCGGTGATCCTTCCGTGATGGCGGAAACCATCGCCCGGGCAACGGAAGCCGGCGTGGCCGTCGGGGCCCATCCCGGGTTTCCTGACCTGGCCGGCTTCGGGCGCAGGGCCATGGCCCTTACGCCGCGGGAAATAAAACATTATATAATTTATCAGCTGGGGGCGCTGCAGGCCTTCGCCGCGGCGGCCGGAACGAGGCTTAGCCATGTCAAACCCCATGGGGCGCTGTACAACATGGCGGCCGCGAATTATAAACTGGCGGCGGCCATTGCCGAAGGAACCGCCGCCGTAAGGGGAGACCTTATCTTAGTGGGCCTGGCCGGTTCGGAACTAATCAGGGCGGGCCAAAATAAGGGCTTAAAGGTGGCCGGTGAAATATTTGCCGATCGGGGGTATAGCCGGGAGGGCACTTTAATTCCCCGGGGGGAGCCGGGGGCGTTAATTGATGATCCGCAGGCGGCCGCCCGTCAGGTGCTCCATATCCTGCGCACCGGAACTGTGCCTGCGTCCCGGGGGACGGGGGCGGCGCTGCGGGCGGATACGGTCTGTCTGCATGGGGACGGACCGGAGGCGGTCAATATAGCCCGCATCATAAACGAGGAACTGCGGGTGGCCGGCATTAAGCCGGCGCCGTTAAATCATTTTCTTTAATCCTAGTCGGAATTTATACGCGGAAGGGGGGAGAGCGGTGAATCTCCAGGCGCGCTGTGTGCCGGCAGGTGATACCTGTCTAATCATGGAATTTGGCGGAGAAATCAACCCGGAGCTTCATTACAGGGTCCGAAGCCTCATGCTGGCGCTGGAGGCGCACCCCGTACCGGGGATAGTCGAGCTGGTACCGGCTTATTGCTCTTTGACCGTGCACTATGACCCCCTGCTCACCACTTTCCGGCAGATTACCGGGCAAATAAAAATTGTGGCGGAAACCCTGGGGGCGCACAACCTGCCCGCCGCCCGCCTGATCGACATTCCCGTCGTTTACGGCGGCGATTACGGACCCGATCTGGAATTTGTCGCCGGGCAGCGGGGGATGAGCACGGAGGAAGTCATCGCCCGGCATACGTCCAGGGATTATTTGGTGTATATGCTCGGTTTTATCCCGGGCTTTCCCTACCTGGGCGGGCTGGATGAGCGCATTGCCGTACCGCGTCTGGATAAACCACGCGCGCACATTCCCGCCGGCAGCGTCGGTATTGCCGGTAAGCAGACAGGGATTTATCCGCTGGACAGTCCCGGGGGATGGCGATTGATCGGGCGTACCCCCCTGGTGCTGTTCGACGCGGCGGCGGCGGAGCCCGTACTGCTAAGACCGGGCGATCATCTCCGTTTCCGCGCAGTCAGTCCGGCGGAATACGAAGAAATACGGCGACAGGTCAGGGACGGCACATATTCCCTGGCCGTTACGCCGCGGGCATAGCCGCGAACGGTTATTTTAATCTCTCAGGGGGAGGGGGAAGGATGATGCTGTGCGAAGTGCTGCAGCCGGGTTTGTGGACGACAATCCAGGATCTGGGGCGACCGGGCTGGCAGCAGTTCGGGATCCCGGTGGCGGGCGCGATGGATGCCTATGCCTTCAGACTGGCCAATCGCTTGCTCGGCAACGGGGACAATGCCGCCGCCCTGGAAATGACGCTGCTGGGCCCCACCCTGCGTTTTCGCAGGGATACAGTGCTAGCCCTCACCGGGGGAGACCTGGCGCCGGAGTTGAACGGGCAGGCGGCGCCCATGTGGCAAACCATGGCCGTGCGCGCCGGGGACCATTTGACCTTTGGCGGCGTTAACAGCGGCTGCCGGGCCTATCTGGCTGTCGCCGGCGGCTTTGACGTACCCGTTGTACTGGGAAGCCGCTCCACCTATGTGCGTGGCAGTCTGGGCGGGTTAGAGGGGCGGCCCCTAAAAACGGGGGATATTTTAGCGGCCGGTCAACTCCGGCGGCAAGCAGGGGCCGGTATCCGGGTGCCGGATTACTTGATTCCTTATTACAGTGAGGAAATTGAAGTCAGGGTCGTCTTAGGACCGGAGCAAAACCGCTTTACCCCGGACAGTATCCGGGCATTTCTTTCCACACCCTATATGGTGACCCCGGAAGCGGATCGCATGGGCTGCCGGCTGGCCGGGCCCAGGCTTTATCACACCGGCGGGGCGGATATTATTTCCGGCGGGCTGCCGCCGGGAGCCGTGCAGGTTCCCGGCCACGGTCAACCGATTATCATGCTGGCAGACCGGCAGACGACCGGCGGGTATGCAAGAATCGCCACCGTAATTTCCGCTGATCTGCCGCGGCTTGCCCAGGCCAAACCCGGTGATCGCCTGTGCTTTACGCCGGTAAGTGTGACGGAGGCGCAGGTTATTTTGCGGCAGACGGCAGGAAATCTGGCCTGCTGGCCAGAAAAGAAAAAGAGTTATACATACTGTATTACCGTGAACGGGACGGTCTATAACACAGTAGTCCGTGAAGTCTAGGGCGTTTCGCCGTTAGTTTTCCATAGCGCCTGAACAAAGGAGATTATGTGAGTAAAATGGAGTCAGAAAAGTTAGCGCCGGCAACGGAAAACAAATATGATCTTGCGGAATGGGCCGGTGCCTTCGGTGATTTAGGCACGCTTATCCCCTTTATTATCGGTTACATCACGCTGGGCAAAATGGATCCCCTGGGCATTCTCTTTACCTTTGGCCTGCTGCTGATCTGTTCAGGCTGTTATTACAAAACGCCGTTGCCCGTACAGCCGATGAAAGCCATCGGCGGCGCCGCCGTTGTGCAGGCAGGGGCGATTACACCGGCCATGATCTGGGGCGCCGGTCTTTTTACCGGCTTATTCTGGCTTACCATGGGCCTGACCGGTGCGATGAAACTTGTCGCCCGCTGGGCGTCCAAACCGGTTATCTATGGGATAACCTTCGGTTTGGGCTTTTCCTTTATCATGGAAGGCGTGCGCATGATGCGCGATGATTGGCCGATTGCCGCTCTGGCCTTGGTCATTACGTTTTATCTCCTGCAAAACAAACGGTTTCCCGCCATGTTCGCCTTGCTGGTTTTTGGTGTGCTCGCTAATTTGTGGGCAAAACCCTGGCTTATAAATGAGTTGGCCGCCATCCATTTTGCCTTCCGGCTGCCGCATTATGCGCTGGCGGACTTTACCCTGGCCGATTTTTTACAGGGCGCCTTTACGCTGGCCATCCCCCAGATACCATTGACTTTAGGCAACGCGGTCATTGCTATTGTGGCTGAGAATAATCGCCTGTTTCCCGGGCATCCGGTCACGGAGCGGAAAGTGGCCGTGTCCCAGGGAATCATGAACCTCTTTTCCCCGCTTTTCGGCGGCATCCCCCTGTGCCATGGCGCCGGCGGCATGGCCGGGCATGTCCGTTTCGGCGCCCGGACCGGCGGGGCCTTAGTCATCCTCGGGGTTTTGCTGCTTATTATCGCCCTGGGCTTTAGTCAGTCCGTCTCGCTGATCTTTATGATTTTTCCGCCCAGTGTCCTGGGTGTAATCCTCTTCTTTGCCGGCCTGGAACTGGCCATGTCCATACGCAGACTGGAAGAACGGACCCGGGAAGATTATTATGTTTTCCTGATTACTGCGGGATTCGCCGTATGGAATATGGGTGTCGGCTTCCTGGCCGGGGTGATTATGTACGAACTGGTGCAACGAAAAATTCTGCGGTTGTAAGAGACCGCCGGAAAAACAGGCAACACCCGCCGGCTGACTTAACCGGCGGGTGTTGCCTGTTCATTTGTCAGAGCGGCGATCACAGCCTGGAGGCCTGTTACCACCTTGCTCATGTTTTCATAATTTAACTTTTCATAGGTATCGGTGGGCTGATGATAATGGGCGTATCTGTAAAAAGAAGTATCTGTCACCATCAGAGCCGGATACCCTTCCTGCCAGAAAGACCAATGGTCGGAAAAATCACCTTCAGGAACCTTTTCCGCCGCGATTTGCTGGACGGGAAAATCTGTGCCCTGTCTAAAATATTCCACCACCATTGCGGCCAGGCGGTCTGAGGCATGGTTGTTTACGATGGCGATGAAATTTGCGGTGTCGGGATACAAGCCGGTCAAACTCTCGGGATAGCTTTGGGACTTTGCTTCTTCCCGGTAATAACCCAGCATTTCCAGGACTAAACCCGCCTTGATCTGTTTACCCTGTGCTTTAGCCAGTTTAGTATAAACCCGGCTGCCCATCTTTTCGGAGTGAAAAAAGGGCGGCTCTTCATTTACAAAGGCGGCAAATTCGAGGCTGCGGTCCGCGGGCGGCCGGGCGGCCGCCAGGCGGGCCAGTTCAAGGAGGGCGGCAATACCGCTGGCATTATCGTCGGCCCCCGGATTGTTATGCGTGTCGTAGTGGGCCCCAATCACCACAAATTCCGCAGGTTTTGTCCTCCCCTGCCGGCGGGCGATAATGTTTTTAAAAGTCCGCTCACCGGCGTCATAGTGCTGAAGAGCAACCTGATAACCAAGCGCCTGGAATTGATAAATGATGTAGTCCGCTGTTGCTGCTAATTGACGGCAGGCATAGACATTACGGCTGCCGATTTCGTGGGACAGCTTGTATACGTGGCCTTTTAAGGCTTCCGCCAGCCGGTTTTTTTGTTCCCCGGCGGGGATTGTTCCCTGAGCGCGGCATTTATTTGCCGGGATGATGACGCAAAGCAGCATGGCGGCAAGTAATACCGTGAAAAAAAACAAAACGATCACCCTATCCAATCTCCTTTCCCGCTTTCTACAACATATTCCCCGTCTCCCCGGGCGCGCCCTGTTGTTTCGCAAACAATTTATCCGATGGCTAACTCGC
>DHRA01000054.1:36110-51390 GCA_002411145.1 Firmicutes bacterium UBA5324
TGAATCAAGTCTCCATTTATTGTAAATAAGTGGGTCAGCAGTAGAGGGAGTTTATCGGGCATGCTTGTCGTAAACTTAAGAATAGTGTAAACTATTAAATAGGAAGGTTTAGTCATTAGGTCCATATATTTCTAACTAAGGAAGAAGGGTGGAGTTGCGTATGACACGGGAAGAGTACAAAGCAATATTGGAAATTGCCATCGGCAATGAAGTGGAAGCCTACGAGTTTTACAAAGGTGTTTCCCAAAAGGTGTCAAGTGCGAATATCAAAAAGATGTTCAGTGATTTGGCTGAAGAGGAACAAGGACACAAAAAGCTGCTGGAAGGTTTCCTGTCCGGTGATGTTAACAGCATGAACTTTAATGAAGCCACCGACTATAAAGTTGCGGAAACCGTAGACAAGCCTAAACTTTCCCTGGACATGAAGCCTGCCGACGCGCTCGCGCTGGCGATGAAAAACGAAGAAGAAGCGATGAATATGTATGCCGCCTTTGCTAAGGCCAGCGCCAGTGCTGAACAGAAACAGATGTTTGAAAAACTGGCCGTCATGGAAAAGGGGCACAAAGTGAAGCTTGAGGAATACTATGTAAATGCCGCCTATCCGGAGGTGTGGTAAGCTAAGCTTACACCGGTCCCCGGGCCGAAATATGTCTACATATGCAAGACCTGTACAGCGAGCTAAAGTCTGTACAGGTCCTGTATTTTGGTGAGTCATTTTTAAAGCTGAGGGGTCTTTCAAGGGAAAGGATATAATTTACAATTAAAGTTCTGCTGCCAGGGAGGAGATTGTGCGGTTTACGCTGAACTGTCTGTTTCAGGTACATATATCTTAAATCAGATCTGGGGGTTTTTTCATGGCAAGACGAATTTCCATCCTGGCATGCATTATGTTGCTTTTTGTGGGAAATGCCGCCTGGGCGGCAGCGCCGCCGCAGGTGGAGGCCGAAGCTGCCGTCTTGATGGTCCTGGGCGGCGATAATCTGGTGTTATACGGGAAAAATCCGACCCGGCGCATGTATCCGGCGAGTACCACCAAGATGCTTACATTTATTACCGCGCTGGAACAGGGAAAACTGAACGATACAGTGGTTGCCAGTCCCCGGGTGACAACGACGGAAGGCTCCAGCCTGGATTTAAAGGCCGGTGACAGGCTAACCCTGCGGGAAGCGCTCTACGGGATGATGCTGGTTTCCGGCAATGACGCCGCCGAAGCCGTGGCCGAGACGGTGGGGGGGACAGTGCCGAAATTTGTGGCGATGATGAACGACGAAGCAAAAAAGATCGGCGTAACAGCTACCCACTTTAACAATCCCCACGGTTTGCCAGATGCGGAACACTATACCACCGCCTACGATTTGGCGCTGATTGCCGCCTATGGCATGAAAATGCCCTTATTCGCCGAGGTCGTTTCCACCCGTCAGTATGATGTGCATTTCCTCAACCGGAGAACTAAACATGTTACCAATACAAACAAGCTTCTGGGCAGCTACACCGGAGCCGACGGCGTAAAAACGGGCTCCACCGAAGCGTCCGGCGATTGTCTGGTTGCCGCCGCCAGGCGCGGGGACGTGCAATTAATTGCCGTGCTGCTCAACGACGATAACCGCTGGGAAGATGCGGCCAGACTTTTTGATTACGGGTTTGCGCAATTGGGTTTGTAAAAAACAAATCCGACCGCAACCGTACATCGTAAAATGAAAACGGGGACGATGTTTGAATTTTCCTCCTTAAGGAGCATCAAGCATCGTCCCCGTTTTCATTATGGTCAGGTATTAACCGCCTGCCAGCAGGAAATTCCAGAGATCGGCGACGCAGGTCGGCAGCAAGGGCTGCTTGCAAAGGGCGTAAAACTGACGTTTTATTTCCAGATCAGGAATGGTGATGGCCGTCAGGCTGCCGCTTTGCAATTCCTTTTGCACGGCCCAGCGGGAAATAAAGGCGATGCCGAGCTGACTAAGCACGGCGGATTTTAAGGCTTCGTTTCCACTGACCTCCAGGACAACAGCGCATTGATCCAGGGTCATGTCCCGGGATTCCAGCGCGTTGACCAGGGTTTTGCGCGTGGCCGAAGTGTTTTCCCGGCTCACCATGGGGAGTTCTTTTATGAGGGATAAATCAGCTTGTGCCGGCAATTGCCCGGCCATGTCCGGATGGGCCACGAGCACCAATTCATCATGCCAGATGGGGACCGCCTGCAGGTAAGCGGGGGGCTCCCGCCCGATAATGGCCAGGGAAAACTCGTTATTCATAAAAGCGGACAGAATGGTCTCACTGTCATTGCTCTTCAGGGAAATTTTTATCTGCGGGTGTTCGCGCAGGAATTGCCCAAGGAGCGCAGGGAGAATATATTCGGCGGGGATGGTGCTGGCTCCGAGGATGATATGGCCCGCGCTCCCCTGTACCATTGACCATATTTCGTTATAGGTTTCCTGTATAATGGCTTCGATCTTGTGGGTGCTGTGATAGAGTTTCTCTCCGTAAATGGTGAGGGAAACACCTTTCGCGGTACGGGTAAACAAGGGACAACCCAATTTCTTTTCCAGGTTGTCAATATGAAAAGAAATGGTTGGCTGCGTCAGGTTTAATTTTTTGGCCGCCGCAGAAAAACTGCCTTCCTCAACAACGGCAAAAAAAACGGGCAGCGACTGTAAATAAGCCATATAATCACCTCCTGGTATTATTTCGACGGGAAGCCCCGATTTCCTTGATGTTAATTAACAGACATGTATTTTGCATTTTCTCTGTATAATTTTTTGTAGAATTTTGTATTTTTCAGGGGTTTTTAAGAATCGCGTCTTACTCTATTAAATATGATTTGTCGCCGCGGGAATGATGCTGTTTCTTCCCGCCGCCACTCAAACGCAGCGAATAAAGGAGGATTTTATGCGGCAATTGGCTAAGAAACATGGGGGACGCTTTTCGTCGGCTTTGGCACTAGGGGCATTATGGCTGGCGGTCGACACGATTTTACGTGTGATTCTGCTCCTGAAATCGTATGGGGGCATGCTGACAACACCCTGGGAATTAATAAAGGCCTTAGGTGTGGGGGGATTTTTTGACCTGATCGTAATCCCCCAGGCTTTACTGCCCGTGCTTATTTATTTAATTATCGTACCCAACCGGTTTTTTGCCGGCAGGACCAACAAAGTGATCGTCACCATGCTGGTTTGGCTGTCCACAGCCCTGATCCTGCTGGGAACGGTGACGGAGTTCTATTTTTGGGACGAATTTCAATCCCGCTTCAATTTTATCGCCGTGGATTACTTAATCTATACGCAGGAAGTATGGGGCATGATTCGCGAGTCCTACCCGCTGGCCTCCATCTTGTCCGCTCTCGCTGTGCTGGCGGGGGGGATCACCTTCTATATCCAAAGAAAATGGCTGAGTTGGGACACTGCCCTGTCTCTAAAACAGCGGGCAGGAGCTTTGGCGGCGGTACTGCTGTTTCCGGCGCTGGTGTTTTATACCGTCAACGGCAATATGAAAAATGTCAGCGGTAATGTCAATAATAATGAGCTGGCCGGCAACGGACTTTATGAGTTTTTTTCCGCTTTTCGCAACAATGAACTGGATTATGGACGTTTTTACCGGAAGATACCGGAGGCCGGGGCGGAGCAAATGCTGCGGGGCCTTCTAAAGGAGACCAACAGTGAGTACAAAGATCCGCAACCCTGGGATATGACCAGGCATGTCAAGGGAGACGGGGAGGAAAAACACCCGAACATTGTCTTTATTACGGTGGAAAGTTTAAGCGCCGACTATATGGCCGCCTATGGCAATACCCAGGGTCTGACCCCCAATTTGGACAAACTGGCCCAGGAATCTTTGTTTTTCAGTCAGGTATATGCCACCGGCACCCGTACCGTCCGCGGTCTGGAAGCGGTATCCCTGGGCATTCCGCCGACGCCGGGGCAGTCTATTTTACGCCGGCCGGACAATAATGAGCTCTTCACCCTCGGTTCGGTGCTGCGCGGCAAAGACTATACCAATTGGTTCGTCTACGGCGGGTACGGTTATTTTGACAATATGAATGATTTTTATGCCAACAATGGCTATAAGATACTGGACCGCACCAGCATTCCCAAAGAAAAAATCGTGCTGGAAACAGTCTGGGGGGTAGCGGACGAAGTGATTTACGGCGAAGCGATGGACTTGCTGGATGCGGCTTCTGCCAAGGGAGAAAAAACCTTTGAACTGATTATGACCACTTCCAATCACCGGCCCTATATGTACCCGGATGGCCATATCGACATCCCCTCCCCCGGCGGTCATGAAGGAGCGGTTAAATATACCGACTGGGCCATCGGCAACTTTCTGGAGCAGGCCAAAACCCATCCCTGGTTTAACAATACCATCTTTGTGATTACCGCCGATCACCAGGCTTCCAGTGCGGGAAAAACAGAAGTGCCCATTAAGAAGTATCGGATCCCGCTGCTGATTTATGCGCCCGCTTTGATTGCTCCCGGCCGGGTGGACAGGCTGATGAGTCAGATCGACATTCCGCCTACCCTGCTGGGACTGCTGAATTTCTCCTATGACTCACGTTTTATGGGCTATGATCTGCTGCATTTGCCGGCGGGACAGGAACGGATATTTATCAGCACCTATCAAAATCTGGGCTATGCCAAAGGTGACAGACTGGTGGTTTTAAAACCCAAGGGGCAGGTATCCCTTTATCAGATTAATTATGACACCGGCGAATATAAGTCTTTGCCGGAGGATCCCGATCTGATTAAAGAAGCCATCGCCTGGTATCAGGGGGCAAGTATGCTTTATAAAACGGGTCAGTACCATGCGGTTAGTTAGCGAGGAGGATATTTTATGCAAAACAAGCCAAACGACCATCGGTTGTGGCGCGCTTTAATCTATTCTTTCGACGGTCTGCGGGCCTCCTGGCGGGAAGAGAGCGCTTTCCGCAAAATGGTTTTGTTGCTGGTATTGTTGGCGCCGGTGGCCTTTTTAATTCCCTTGACAACGCTGGAACGGATACTCCTCATTGTACCCTTGGGCATGGGCCTGCAAATTGAGTTATTGAATTCCGCCATCGAAAACGCGGTGGATCTGGCTACCCAGGATATTCATCCTTTGGCCAAGAAGGCCAAAGATATGGGTTCAGCCGCTCAACTGATCAATCTCATCCTGCTGGCGGTCATTTGGATGCTGGTGTTGGGCAGCAATATCGCCTGACCATGGTCGTCCGGCCGGCGGGCCTGAAGGGTTTGCCCGCATAGGCGGACAAAGAACAGAAAGGAGAGGGCGTTTCTTGCCGGGAAAAAAGTACCCGGGCCCGCGCTGACATGAACTTCTTAAAAAACTGGAAAGGCATCCTCATAACTGCTGTTTTGTTTATCGTAAATTTATGGGTTATCCAATTTACGGATTTCGACCTTTATGTCCAGGACAGGGTATACAATTTTCAAACAGGGACATGGCCGTTGGCCGCGGTACACGCCCGTTACGGCTGGCTGCTCTACAGCGGCATCAAAGCGGCGTTGGCGCTCTTCGCCCTGCTATTGATAAGTTTGTATGCGTTGTCTTTTACGGAAAAGTTTGCCGGTTTAAAGCAATATCGGCGGGTATTTATCTGTATTGTGCTGAGCCTGGCGCTCTGCCCGCTGATCGCCAGTGAGGCCAAAAAAGTGACCAATATATACTGCCCTTATCAGATCGAACGCTACGGGGGGGACAAGCCTTATGTGAAGCCCTTTTCCCAATATCCCGCGGACTTCGTGCAGCGGAAAAAGGCCCAGGGTTTTCCCGCGGGACACGCGGCCGGCGGCTTCGCCCTCCTGTCCCTCTTTTTTGCGTTTAAAAAGCGCAAGCACCGCATCATCTTCGGCTCTTTGGGCCTTGCCATAGGAATTTTTATGGGGACCTATCAAATTTTACGCGGGCAGCACTATATAGGCGATACACTGGTAACCGTTTTCGGCTGTCTGCTGATTAACCTAATCATTTTCCGCCGGTGGCCCGTATTTCCCGCCCCCGGACCGGACCGCGGACAAACTGCGTAAACGGTATTGCAGCGCTTCTTCCGATACGCCGAAATGCCGGGCGGCCCGGGCAGGGGAAGTATCCGCCCAGCGCATTACCTGTCCGGCAGGCATCAGTAATTCGGCGGCGAACCGGTTAGCCTCCCGTTCCCAGCGGGAAACCGGTCCGGTGGGGAAAATATTGCAGGAAAAATGTGTTTTTAAATGGCGATGCAGGAAATAGTGGCCCAGCTCGTGGGCCAGGGTGAACAATTTCCGCGGCTGCGCTTGTCTTGCATTTAGCAGGATGGTCCACTCATCGCCGTTTTTCCAAAGACAGCCGGCAAATTTTTCCGTTTGCATGGGCCAGATATCGAGGCGGATGTTGTTGGCTGCCAAGAGCGGACCGATAAAAGCCGCGGCGGGCCGGTGGGCATATTTTTCCCGCAGTGTCCGGGCGGTCAGGATCACTGAATCCATCAAAATTCCTCCTAACGTTTCAGGAACATATGTTCGGTAAAAGGGGGAAAAAGAAAGCGGGTGCATGTCGTCCGCTTTTTTCCGTCTCCGGAAGTATAATATTTGCTTAACTGTTATCCGGCGGTGTGTCGTGCACCGTCATTTTTTTGCGGGTTTGGGCCATTTTGTATTGGAAGTAGTCCCGCAGGTCTTGAATAAGCGTTTCCTTTTCCCCATCCGTCAAGGGCTGCATGCGGAAAAACGCTTTCATTTCCCGCACCAGACCCTGCATTTGTTCGGCGAGTGGGCTTTCCTTGTCGGTTAATTCTTCGTTTGCCGGCCAAAATCCTGCCGCCTGCATAAGATCCTGGTAATTTATGCCATTGGATGCCAAAGCAGCTATTTTCCCCAGGACGGCAGGACTGGGCGGATTGGCCAGCAAACCACGCAACAGGCGGGATAAATAGCCGGGGTCAACACCGCAAGTGGCGCCGAACTGGTTTACGGAGCGATCGCCCTTGGCCAGCAAAAGCACTCTGGCAAATTCACCTCTGTCAAAGCTTGCCATCAATATCAACCTCCCAGTTATTCCAATTTCTATTTTAGTACACATATTGTTAAAAAACAATATGTGTACTAAAATATTGTTTTTCGACAATAAAACCCCCTTGTGTATTGAAAAAAAGCATGATAAATTGTCTACAGACAATAGATGGGGGGGAATGATTGTGAAGCTTTCACAGGAAGTCAAAAAATACATAGAACGACAGCTGAGCAGGTATCCGCTGGATAAAAAGGCGCTGGCCCAGGCGCGCCAGGACATCTATTTGCAACACAGCGCCGGCGGCTATGCCGATTTTCGCAGGAGCGGAACCCGGGGAAACAGCATTGTTGAGAGTAAGGTGATGAAACTGCTGGACAACCGGGATATCCGGCAGTTGGAACACGCCATTGAAGCGGTGGAGGATGTATTGGCGGAACTGTCGGCGGCACAGCGCCGGCTGGTTGAACTGAAATATTTCAAAGACCGGGACAATCAGCTGGTCGCCGATGAGCTGAATATTTCCTTACGCACCTTTTACCATTGGCGGGACAAAGTGCTGGCCGTATTTGCCGTGCGCTACGGTTTTATTTAAGTTGTAAAATGAACGTTTTGCTGTCTGGACCATTTCTTCCCCTGTTAACATATCATATAACATAACATAGGTTGCTTTGCTTGGGCGAAATTATAATTATGCGGGAGGTTTTATAATGGCGATTAGCGGCAGAAATAAAATATACGGCGTAGTGACTGGGATTGAATTCGGCGACATTGTATCCAAAGTGGTAATTGCCTATGGGGACGGTGAAATCACATCTGTGATTACCACGGATTCCGTACAGGAACTTTGCCTGTGCCCGGGGGATCATGTGTATGCGTTAGTAAAGGCGACCGATGTGATGATTGTAAGATAACAGAATAAAACATTGCACTTTCTTTGCACTTTTGGACACAAAAAACCTGCTATATTTGTATTGGGAAAGTTCATGAGAAAATGAAAAGGGACCACTAATTATGAGAGCCAGGGCAGATGCCGGCTCTCATTTTAGTTTGGGGTGATGATGAAAGAAGGTGACTGAAGATGTATGTTAACAGAGGCTGAGGCCGGTATAGGGAATGCAGGGTGCAGACATTGCCTGTCTCCGGCGTGTCCATGCGGCAAAAGGTCCGCTATTATTGCCCAAGGGTGCTGTCGGCTACGCGGGACTCTTTTCACGCAGGGAATACGGCTTTGGCAAAGTGGATACCGGTTTATGACTAGGTTGTCTTCTAACACGGCGACCGCGGAAGGTTCCGGTAACCGGTACCCGGCTTAACGGGGTAGGGAAGGAGGGATTGTTATTGGCAAATGCTTAGCCCAACCGGATTCGACGGATCAGCGGGACCGTTTCCGCCAGTCGGGTGGTTTTGGCACTGTAAAAGACTTGCCCTCCCGGGTTGATCTCAGACCAGGCTGTAGTCCGGTGGTTGATCAGGGAAGCCTGGGGGCCTGTACGGCCAATGCCATTGTCTCCGGCCTGCGCGAATATCTGCTGCTGAAAGAGAAACAGCCATTCACGCGCTTGTCCAGGCTGTTTTTCTATTATCAGACCAGAGCCCTCAGGGGGATGGAAAACAGGGATTGCGGCGGGAGCCTGCGCGAGGGGATGAAGGTATTGCAAACGGTTGGGGTTTGTCCGGAAGCCGAGGGTTCTTATGATGCTTCGCAGCTCAGCCGGCCGCCCACCGCCCGGGAAATTGCCGCCGCGGCGCCGTTTAAGATCAAGGCCTATCGCTACATTACCAATTTGGCTATGCTCAAAGCGACGATTGCCGCAGGTTTTCCGGTAGTGGCCAGTTTGCGTATGTTTAAAGCTTTGAAAAGTGATGCGGTGGCCAAAACCGGCATGGTGCTAATCCCGGCGAAAATCGAAAAATGCCTCGGGGGGCACGCCGTGTGTATTGTGGGCTATGATGACAACCGGCAGTGGTGTATTGTTCGCAATTCCTGGGGAACCGCCTGGGGGGACAAAGGCTATTTTTATCTGCCCTATCAGTTCATTAAGCCTGCGCTGGTGGTCGAAATGTGGACAAGTGCGGGTTAAAGAAGAATTATCGCCCGGAAGAAGCCGGGCATTGACAAAACAGCATGAAAACAAAAAAATGAGGTGAAAAACATGAGTAGGCTCAAAAACGAACTTTCTAAAAAGAAGCTGACGATGTCAGCAAATACAACGGTTGATATACCGGGCATAAAAACGCAGAGCGTGGCGGCTGACCAGGATACCGTAATCTCCTTTGGCCGGGTGAGACTGGCCATACCGGCGGGAGCGGTAACCACCGCCACGGAGATCACCATTGAACAACTGCGGGAAGTAAGTGAATTAAATCCCGGACTTAACAACACGACCCAGGGGGCGAATGGCTACCGGTTTAAACCGGACGGCATTAAATTCCTTAAACCGGTCAGCGTGACCATCCCCTATGACCGGACCATTCCCCGTGAGGACCTGGCCAATCTCTACACCTATTTCTATAACGAGGATTGCCAGTGCTGGGAACGCCTGGAGAGGGTGGATGTTGACACCGCGAACGCGACTGTCACCAGCCTGACGACCCACTTTACGGATCTGATCAACGGCGTGCTGACTGTCCCCGAAACGGCAAAGCCGTTGAATTTTAATCCCACCAGCATCAAGGAAATAAAAGCCGCCGATCCGGGGACGGGGATCGACCTGATTAATCCACCCCAGGCCGGAAGCCAGGGTACCGCCGGATTGAGCTATCCGCTGGAGATTCCGCCGGGACGCAACGGGCTGCAGCCTCAACTCACCGTCCAGTACAATTCCGACGGCGGCAATGGCTGGCTGGGCCTTGGCTGGGACTTGCCGCTGCCGAACATTGCGATTGATACACGCTGGGGCGCGCCGCGCTATTCGGATGACAATGAGACGGAGACCTATTTATTGAACGGCCTGCAGTTGACGCCGCTGGCGCACCGGGGGGTACCGGAACCCCGGACAGCGGAAAAAGTGTTTCATACCCGGGTGGAAGGTGAGTTCTGTCGGATTATCCGCCACGGTGATTATCCGTCCGATTATTGGTGGGAAGTCACTGATAAACAGGGAATCCGCTACTTTTATGGCGGAACACCGGAAAAAGGCCAAAAACCCGCAGCCTTACTTTGTGATTTTTTTGGCGTGCTGGAGAGTGAGGAAGCGGAACAAGATGACGATTATATGGGGTGGCCCTGGCACGTTTTCAAGTGGTTCTTGACACGGGTGCAGGATACGAACGGAAACACCATCGATTATTCCTATCAATCTGCCTGGGATACGAGTAAGGATGACGGGGGGCAACTGTATCTGAGTAAAATTTCCTATACAGGTTCAAACGGTGTGAAGGGGCTTTATACCATAAACTTCATCCGGGACCGTGAACTGGGAGAAATGCAGCGCAGTGACGTCAGCATTGATGGCCGGCCGGGCTTTCTGGTGGCAACCGCCGATCTTTTACGCAAGGTCGAGGTAAAGTTCCAGGACCAGCTCATACGCAGCTACGAGTTTCAATATGAGGAAGGAGCCTTCAAGAAGAGCTTGCTCCGGGCGATCATTCAGTACGGCCAGGACGGCACCGAGTTTAACCGCCATGAGTTTACCTATTATGATCAAGTGCGGGACGGGGACGCCTATAACGGCTTTGCGGCGGCGGCGACCTGGGATACCGGCAATGACAATATTACGGTTGATTTGCCCGGGTCTCACGGGAGAGCCAGTGTATTGGGCAGTGCGCAAGGCAACTCCCGCGGCCGGCATCTCTATGTGGGAGTGTCGCTCGTTACTCCGGAAAAAGCAACTTCCGCCGGCTTCAAAGCCGGCAGCAGTAAAACGGACAATGAGGACTTGGTGGCCTTTATTGATCTTAACGGCGACGGCCTGCCGGACAAAATATTTAAAAAAGACGGGCAGATTTGGTTCCGCCCCAATAATGGTCCGTTTTCGGCGTCCGTTTTCGGCGATCCGGTCGCCTTAAATATCAATACCATCGGCCGGGAATCTTCCACGGCGACCAGCTACGGAGTGGAAGTGTATGCGGACGGCGGCAGCGTGATGACGAATACCAGCCATACGATTAGCACTTCCAATATCTACTTCAGCGACGTAAACGGCGACGGCCTGCCCGACCTGGTAATGAACGGCAAGGTTTACTTCAACCGGCTGGTTGACGGCATACCGAATTTTGTCCTGGACGACAGTGCCGGAACGCCCGTGCCGGTCAGTCCGGCGACCATAGATCCCAATCAATTGGTTAGGGACTTTACCGCCGAATATGACGCGCAGTTGGACGCTTCACCATTGCTGGATGCGCTGCGGGTCTGGCGGGCGCCCTTTTCCGGGCAAGTGTCGATAACCGCCCCGGTGCAGCTTATGCTGCTGGAGCGGGATGATTATACAACCGCCGACGGTGTGCGGGTCGCCATTCAGCATAATGGCAGTGAACTCTGGTCGGCCAGTATCGGTGCCGATGACTTCACAGTCCACACGCCTGCCGGTACAGGGGCCCTGAACGTGGCCAAAGGTGACCGGATTTATTTCCGGGTTTCTTCGGTCTTCGACGGAGCCTTCGACCAAGTGAGGTGGGATCCGGAAATCACCTATCTTAATGTTCAGGCCGACCTTGCCGACGCCAACGGGCTGACCCCGTATCATTATAAGGCCTCGCAGGACTTCGTTTGCGCCGGCCGCAGCGCCAGTATCCAGGTGCCCATCAGCGGTACGGTCCGGATCGACGGTGATCTGGCAAAAACAGGAGCGACAAGTGACGACATCCAACTTGTTGTCTATCAAAACGACACGGCGGTAATCAGCCGTGGCTTAACGGGCGACGCCACCGGCAGCATTGCCATGGGCGATGAACTGAGCGTAAGCGCCGGCGACAAGCTGGCCCTGCAGGTGAAATCCGATTCACCCATTGATCTGACCAAGATTTCCTGGAACCCGGAAATATACTATACCGCCGCTGTTGATCCCGCCATACAGATTACCGATGCCGACGGCAACCCAAGTGTAAGAATGCCGGTTCTATGCGGCTATGACATTTATCAGCCGGTCAGCCCGGGTATTGCCCAGGGCTGCTGGACGGCCACCCAGACGGGGATGCTGACGGTTGTGCCTTCGGTGTCGCTGTCCGGCACAAATATTGACGGGGCAATAGCCTTTACCGTTAAAAAAACGAACACCTTGCTTGGGAAAGAAACCATCGCCATCAGCGGTGGGCAGCCGCAGACCCCAACGCCGCTAACTGTCAGCGTCACGCAGGGGGATAAGCTCTATTTTGATTACTGCAGCCGTCAGCAGTTGGACGGAAAAGCAACGGTCAGTGTACAGGTCTACTATACTTTGCCGGATTATCAAACCGTGCCGGGCAGTTTCCATTGCGCTATTGCACCGTATCCCAATTCGTTGCCGGACATGTACCGGGGCTGGGGCTATACGGCCTATAACGGCAACCGGGACCGGTACTCCCAGCCGATTAACGAAAGCGAACTGGTGGTGGACAGCAGCTACGGAAATGCCGCCTTGCCCAAGGTCTTCCTGATGGTGCCCGACGGCAGCACACAGCAATGGGTCAGTCAGGACGAAGAATGCTGGATATCCGCGGGAACGATGCGCAGTTCCCGCCTCAGCAGCAACTATATCGCGCTGCCGCAAGTTACGGCATCATCCGGTGCCAGGGCTGTCAACCGCATCGGCAGCGCCAGTCAATCCACCACCAGCACCGGTGCTTTCTTTGCGACCATCAGCAATGCCACCGGCGCTAGCTATGGCGAACTGGATTTCCTGGATATGAACGGAGACGGCTTCCCGGATATCGTCAGCCGCAACGGGATTTGCTACTCAACGCCCACCGGCGGTCTGGAAGATACCTTTACCACTTTTTCCGGCTGGGAAAACTGGAACGGCAATATCCGGAACAGCGATAATCACGCCCGGATGGGCGGCATCGGCGGGAATGCCCCCGACATGCGCACCAGTGCCAAAGGCACAGTGGGCAACAACTTCCGGGCGGCCGTCAAGCGCATGATGAGTCCCCTTGGGGTCAGTTATAACCCGCTGGACGAGGAAAGCACCCGTGCGACCGCCGAATTAATCGATATTAACGGCGACGGCCTGCCGGACCAAGTCTGGCTGGACGGGGACAATATCATGGTCGCCCTGAACCTCGGCTACCGTTTTGACTATCCGCTGATCTGGGGCAGCGGCGCCATCCTGGAAACCACGGGGCAAAATCAGCCGCTTACCACCAATCCCGGATTCAATGACGGCATCTACGGCTTTGCCGGTGGTGTAAACTTTAACAGCAGCCGTTCCCAGGTGACGCGCCAATTCGTTGATATCAATGGCGACGGTTTGCCTGATCTGGTGATCTCGGGCGAAACCACCGTGCATGTTGCCTTTAACACAGGCAACGGCTTTGCGGCGCCCGTTGAATGGCGCGGCGCGCCTGCCAGGTACATCGGCGAAACGGAAAACAACCAGCGGGGCGGCGGGCTCTACTTCACCTACGCCTTCCCGATTCCGGACGTGGGAGTGCCTACTTGGATCATCGTTAATCCGGGCGCGGATATTGGTTGGTCGCTGGGACGGCGGCAGACGGCGCTGCTGGACGTCACCGGCGACAACTGCCCGGACTTCGTTGTCGCCGGTGATGACGGCCGGATTCAGGTATCCATGAATCAGATGGGTACCACCAATCTGCTGAAATCAGTGTCCCGGCCCCTGGGCGCCGGTTTCGAAATCACTTACCACCGGGAAGGCAACACCTATCATTTACCGCAACGCAAATGGGTGCTGGACAAAGTTGCCTTAAACGACGGGGCCGGCGCCGCTCAACTCGTTACCTTTCGCTACAGCGGAGGCAAATTCGACCGGCTGGAACGGGAGTTCTACGGCTTCAGCCAGGTGACCGCCGAATATCGCGACCCGGCGGACAACAGCCTGCTGAGATCGGTGGTGACGAACTACCATACCAATTCCTATTACACCAAGGGCTTGATCGAAAGCGTCGAGACCAGGGATGGAGAAGGGCGGTTGTTCCTCCACACTGTTAATCAGTACCGGCTGCTCAATGTGGATACCGGCGCTGAGCTAATCAATGCTTATCCGGGGAACACGATCGCCACCGTCTTTCCCCAGTTCATCCGCAGCGACCAGTATTTTCATGAAGGCCAGTCTACGGCCGGCGTGTCGGCATATCAGACCTATGCCTACGACGGGTACGGCAATGTCACCGGCTATTTTGACGCCGGCGAGGGCGGCGCGGCGGACGATCTCGAAGCGGCGATCACCTATTACCAGGATCTGACCAAATATATTGTGAGCAAGCCGCGCAGCACAAAAGTATACGCCAACGGCGCATTGCTGCGGCACCGGGAGGCTGACTATGATGCCGTCGGCAATCAGACCCAGGTCCGGCAGTACCTGACCGAAAATAAGGTCCGGGTTACCGATTTTACCTATTATGCCAACGGCAATCTGCAATCCGTGACCGGTCCGGCCAACGTAAACGGTGAACGCTATGCCGTTACCTACGAATATGATCCGGTGGTCGGTTCCCATATCACCAAAATAACCGACAGCTTTGGCTATGTTTCCTCCGCCGCGTACAACTATCTCTACGGCGTGCCCATAGCCTCCACCGACATCAACGGCAACGTGCTGAAAACATCCTACGACAATTTCGGACGGGTCACGGGCATCTTCTCACCCTATGATGTCGATATGCCGGCGGTGTTCTTCGCCTACTATCCGGGCGAATATCCGGCGAGAGCGGTTACCAGGAACAAACTGTATTTTGACCCGCTCGACGAGACGGCCATGGATACGGTGCTCTTTATTGACGGGCTGAAGCGGGTCATCCAGACCAAGAAAGAAGCGGAAGTGCTGCTGGCGGGAGATACGACGCCCACCTACGGCATGAATGTCAGCGGCAAAACGGTCTTTGACGCCTTAGGCCGGGTTAGCCGGCAGGGACAGCCGGTATTCGAGACGGGTTATTCCCCTGCCTTTGCTGTCATCGACCTAAAGAATCCCACCCTTACCGCCTATGACGTCCTTGACCGCACGACACTCGCCACTTTACCGGATAACAGTACTTTTCGATCAGCCTACAGCATTGAGGAAGGCCGCTTTAAGACGGTGGTCACCGACCCGGAAGGCAAGATCAAACAGACCTATCATGATGTCAGAGGGAATACCGTCAAGGTAGTGCAGTTCAAGGGCGGCACAGCCATTACCGTCACTTACGGTTACGATCCTCTCAGCCAGAT
>DHRA01000054.1:51709-52572 GCA_002411145.1 Firmicutes bacterium UBA5324
GATGTGGAATACTGTTACGGTGGGCCCGGGGCCGGCCACAACCAGGCGGGGCGTGTCTATCAAATCATTGACGCTACCGGCAAAGTCGAGCACTTCTACGGCAAGCTGGGAGAGACGGAGAAAACTGTCAGGACCATCAACTTCCTCCTGCCGGGCCAGGAAGCCTGGGTGTTTGAAACCGAGACCGGCTATGACTACCTGGGCCGCGTGCAATGGATGAGCTACCCCGACGGGGAAAAACTCCACTATGAGTATGACAAAGGAGGCGCCGTCAAGAGCGCCTACGGGGCCAAGGCCTTCCAGCGGTACGACTATGTCAAAGAGATCGCCTATGACGAATTTGGCCAGCGCGTCTCGATAAAGTATGGCAACGACGTCACCACCACCTACGCCTACGACCCCTACCGCCGGTGGCTGGCAGGCATAAATACACAGAACAGCGCGGGGCAAATCTTCCAAAACACTCTCTATACTTTCGATAAAGCCGCTAACGTCCTTGGAATCAACAACGCGGCCACCGGTGTCACCCATAGCTACAGCTACGACGACCTCTATCAATTGGTGCGGGCGGAAGGTACCAGTACCGCCGGCAGCTACAGCCAGGACTTCGACTATGACAGCATCGGTAACATGGTCAGGAAGATCAGCAGCACGACACCCGGCAGCAATCTGATCTACGACTTTACCTTCCTGTATCAGAGCGGCAAGCCCCATGCCTCCAGCCAGATCGGCGGCTGGACGTACAGCTACGACGCCAACGGCAACACCGTGCAAAAAGCGCAGGGGGAGGATATCACTGAATACTTCTGGAACGAAGAAAACCGGCTGCTGCGGGCCGAGATCAACGGCGAAAGCACCGATTT
>DHRA01000054.1:52883-53428 GCA_002411145.1 Firmicutes bacterium UBA5324
TATGAACGCAGCCATATCTACACCTATCATCCCGACCATCTCGGCTCATCCAACATTATCACGGACTCGGCAGGAAATATGTTCCAGCAGATAGAATATATGCCGTACGGCGAGACTTGGCTGGATGAGGGTACCGACCTCAATGTGATCGGGTACAAGTTTACGGGGAAAGAGCTGGATACGGAGACCGGGCTGTACTACTACGGAGCCAGGTATCTTGATCCGCAGAGCAGCAGGTGGTTGAGTCCCGATCCAGTTGGACAGGGCATGAACTGGTATGGATACTGCGGCAACAATCCTGTAAATTACGTTGATCCGACGGGTGAAGTAGCTATTGCGGACGATGTTGCAGTATTGGTTGTTCTTGGAGGGTTAGCAACATACGCATATTTGAGCTCTCCCGCCGGGCAGCGGGCGGTTCAGGATTCGGTAACGTGGGCTGCCAGCGGAGCTGGGGTATTTGGCAATAGGCGTGACAGTCTCTACGATTTTCCGTCTGTTCCGGTGGGATCGAGTAATACTACGATTCCTCAATTTCCATCACG
>DHRA01000019.1:0-16130 GCA_002411145.1 Firmicutes bacterium UBA5324
TTCTTAAGATTATGGCGCTGGAGCACGCCTGGAAAGCGTGTGTATGGTCAAAGCTGTACCGAGGGTTCGAATCCCTCTCTCTCCGCCACATGAAGTAGGGGCAATGCAGAGATTGCCCCTACAGCTCATTGCTTTATTCCTTTAGGGCAAACCGGTGTCATTGGCGAGGATAGCTGGGTCTTGCGCAATGAAAGATCATGAACCCCGTCAGATCCGGGAGGAAGCAGCGGTAAGTGACCCCTTTCATGTGCCGCAAGGCTGCCTGGTTTGAATCGACAGCTCCGGTTTGCCCTAAGTGAATAAGGCAGCGGAAACTTAAATGGAGACTAAAGATTAACTTCTTCTAGTCTCTTTTTTGCTATATATCGTATAAGTGGCCCCATATTTGCTTTCCTTAATAAATGCATTTCCCCGGCAACAGGAGTAAACTCTGTTCATGCCGAATACAACCAGTGAGTATTATAAAAGGAGAAATAGCTATGGCTTATATAGCCTTGTATCGCCAATGGCGGCCGCAGGATTTTGAGCAGTTGGTCGGACAAGAACATATTAGCACTACTTTAAAAAATGCGATCACGTCAAATCGGATTGCACACGCCTATTTATTCTCCGGGCCCCGGGGAACCGGCAAGACAAGTACGGCTAAAATAATGGCCAAGGCTTTAAACTGCCTGCAAGGTCCGACAATTCATCCCTGTAATGCCTGCGACAGCTGCAAGCGCATTATTGATGGCAGTTCCATGGATGTATTGGAGATAGATGCCGCCTCAAACCGCGGCATTGATGAAATCCGTGAACTGCGTGAGAAGGTAAAGTTTACGCCGGTGGACGGCCGGTATAAAGTATACATCATTGATGAAGTACACATGTTAACCACGGAAGCTTTTAATGCGCTGTTAAAAACCCTGGAAGAGCCACCCGCGCATGCGATTTTTATTTTGGCGACGACGGAGCCCCATAAAATTCCCGCCACCATTTTATCGCGCTGCCAGCGCTACGATTTTCGGCGGATTGACAGTGAGGCGATAAGCGGGCGGTTGTTAAAAGTGCTGCAGGAAATGTCGATAGAGGCGGAGCCGGAAGCACTGGGGGTTATTGCCCGCTTTGCAGAAGGGGGCTTGCGGGATGCGTTAAGTATCCTGGATCAATGCATTGCTTTTTCCGGAGACCGCATTACAGTGGAAGATGTACGCAGCATGTTAGGGCTGGCCGGTGATGAGTGGCTGGAGCATATGCGGGGTGCGTTGTTGCAGCGTGATGTAGCGGCTGCTTTGGGCTATGTTCAGGAGTTAATTTCCCTGGGCAAGGATGCAAGACAGGTCATCCTGGAACTGCTGGTTTTATTTCGCGACAGACTGGTTGAGTCTTCAGCTGTGACGCCGGCGCAGGAGTCCGGCTGCGTGGAGGATGGTATGGAGATCATGCAGCTGCTGTCCGATGCGGCGCAGGAGGCGAAATGGGCGCCCTACCCCCGGATTGTGCTGGAAGTGGCGGTAATAAAAATTTGCCGCCGCGGCTCCGCCCAGGATATGGCCGGATTAGCTGCCCGCCTGGAAAAATTAGAAGCTATGCTGGCAAATAAAATGATTGTTCAGCCCGCGCACCGGTCACCTGACCGCGCCGGCAGGGCTGAATCCATCCCGCCGGCCCCTGCCGGCCCGGCGTCACCGCCGGTGACGCCAGCTCCGCCGTTCACCGCGGCGGACAATAAGCAAAATTCCATACCGTCCAAAGCGGAACCCCCGCAGCACCTTGAAGAGTTGGGGGAAAGGATCCTGGCTGAGTTGTTAAAACATAATAAACGGGCGATTCACACCTGTTTGTCCGAAGGACGGCTGCTGGAGCTGAATGGGGAACAGGCGGTTTTCGGCTTTCAGCTGGCGATTTATAAAGAGCGGATTGAGAAGGATGATTACCGGGGTTTCCTGGAAAAACTCGTTAGCCAAATGACAGGTGAACAGCGGCATATCAAATGCCGCCTGGTCAGCGATACGGCGGGCGAAGGACCCGGCGCGCCGCCGGTGGAAGCAACAGCGGAGGATGCTGTTGTCCGACATGCGAAGGAAATGTTTGGGGAAAAAGTGGTTACCATAGTGAACAATAATAAGGGGGAAGAAAAATGAAAATGGGAAATATGGGGAATATGATGAAACAGGTGCAAAAAATGCAGGCCGATATGGCGCGTATGCAGGAGGAGCTGAAGGAAAAAACAGTGGAAGCCACTGCCGGCGGAGGGGCTATTCGTGTCGTGGTCAGCGGGGCAAAGGACATAAAGGAGATTAAAATCAAACCGGAAGTTATTGATCCTGAAGACGTGGAAATGTTGGAGGATCTAATGCTGGCTTGTATAAATGAGGCGTTGCGCAAGGCGGATGAAATGGTTGCGACGGAAATGAGCAAGATCACCGGCGGCATGAACATCCCGGGCTTGTTTTAGGACGATGTATTTCCCGCAACCGTTAGCCAAGTTGATTGAGCAGCTGCGCCGCTTGCCGGGGGTAGGACCCAAATCCGCCCAACGGCTGGCTTTCCACTTGCTGCATCTGCCGCCGGAAGAGGCGTTGAAACTGGCCGACGCGATCGTAGAAGCCCGCAGCAAATTATCCTATTGCGCCAATTGTTTCAACCTGACGGAAAACGAACTGTGCGATTACTGCGCCAGTGAGTACCGGGATTCTTCGGTCATCTGTGTTGTCCAGGAACCGCGTGATATTGCCGCCATTGAGAAGACCCGGGAATTCAAGGGGTTGTATCATGTGCTGCAGGGGGCGCTGTCCCCGATGGAAGGGATCGGTCCGGATCAGATCCGTATTCAGGAACTGCTTAAGCGCCTGGCCGCCCATGAGGTAACGGAATTGATTCTGGCAACCAGCCCCAATGTGGAGGGGGAGGCAACCGCCATGTACATTGCGCGTTTGGTGAAGCCCCTTGGGGTGAAGGTGACAAGGATTGCCCATGGCATGCCGGTGGGCGGTGATTTAGAGTATGTGGATGAGGTGACATTGATTAAGGCGTTGGAAAATCGCCGGGAAATGTAACAAATATATGGCATTTTGCTCTTCTTCTCCCGTATGAGGAATAAATCCGGAAAAAAAGGTAATACTTATGATATAAAGCGGGTTTAAGGAGCGAAGGTCTCATGTTGAACAGATTTACGGCCTTGGTGCGGCAAATGTCGGATAAACTTTTGGAAAGTACCGATCCGGCCGCCGCTTACAGGGTTCCGACCCTGGCGGATAGCCTGGAAGCGGCACGGGAGGAATGGCTAAATTCACAGGCCTACTTCGAGACGGTAACAGACCCGGATTTGGTGGATCATGCTATCTTTATGATGGAAGCCGCAAAGAAGAGATATACCTATCTGTTAAAGAAGGCAAAGAAAACAGGGTTGACCGGAGCCTTCAACTAATAGCCTGCGGGCGCGAGTCTTTAAAAAACGGGGAGTGTGTCATGATAACGGGCACGCTCCCTGATTTTGTAATTGAAGCAAAGGATGGGCGGGTGTTTTCTGTGGTGGGATCGCCTGTTTGCATACAACAAATGTATACTGTATGCTTTGCCGGCTGCCGCAGGGGACAAAATGTTGAAAATAGCCGGATTTCACCGTTTCAGGCATATTTTCCGGAATATCTCGTATATTCTATGAAGGTGGATAAATAAGGCAATATAATGTAAAATGGGATAAGAGGAGGGGTTGTGTGGATACTGTACAAAACATGATACACGGCACTTTGGATTATAACGTAATTATCGCTTACGTTTTCGGAATAATCTTAATATACCTGATAGGTCGCTTAATGCTTATGCCTATCAAATTTTTACTTAAATTAGTGTATAACGGACTGATAGGCGGAGCGATGCTGTGGGGCGTTAACTACATGGGGGCATATTTTGGCTTTGCGATCGCGATAAACCCGATAACGGCATTGATGTCCGGTTTTTTGGGTGTTCCCGGTGTTCTGCTGCTGATTGCCATGAAGGTCATCTCCGGGTAAGCGGACCGGGCCAAGCTGACTTTGGAAGAAAATAGTGGACAAAGAAGATTGTACTAAAAAAATACATGGTAAACAACGCCGATAGTATAGACAGTAGCAGGAAAGTAGGGTATTATATGTGGAAAAAAGAATAGTCGAGGCCTATGTTGGCGAATATGCGTCGGGAAAAAGCGAAAATGCTGTCAACCGCGCAATAGCTTTACAAAGGCAAGGGCTGCAAGTAACATTGGCAGATTTGGATACGGTCGAACCCTGCTATACATTACGGCCGTTAAAAAAGGATCTGGAGCAATTGGGCCTGCATGTCATAGCCTGGGAGACCAAAGAGACTGTGGGTTTAGGTGAAGCGGGCTGCGTGATAAAAGGGGAAATGCGGTGGGTATTACGCCGCCGGGGCAGTATAATCATGGATATCGGCTATGGCGCCCAGGGCTCGTCCATCTTTGATCTTGTGGAAGGGGCCGGGGAAGATCCGGATTTGCAGGTCTTCGCTGTTGTAAACGCCCGCCGTCCCATGACCGGCAGTACGGACTTGATTGTCGAGCATATCCGTGGGTTAGGCCGTGTTGACGGTATTATTAATAATACTCACATGGCGGAGGAAACTACGGTGGAGATCGTGGAAGAAGGGGCCAGGTTAATTGCCGAGGCCGCATATGTATTGAAAATTCCCGTTGTTGCCACTTCAGCCATGGCGGAAGTCGCCGGGCGGATAGGGGAAAAAGATACAATGGGTAATCCAGTTTGGCCTTTAAACCGATACATGCCAAAGTCCTTTTGGTAATGAATCAATTTAGATATGAAGTGAGAGGGGAATTTTTTATGGGTAAGAAACGAAATATGAAAACGATGGATGGCAATGGCGCCGCTTCATACGTATCATACGCGTTCACAGAAGTAGCCGCCATTTATCCGATTACGCCGTCTTCGACCATGGCGGAAGTTGTCGATGACTGGGCCGCCAAGGGCAAAAAGAATATTTTCGGGCAACCCGTTAAAGTCGTAGAAATGCAATCGGAAGCCGGTGCTGCCGGTGCCGTACACGGATCCCTGCAGGCCGGCGCCCTGACTACCACCTATACAGCCTCCCAGGGTTTACTTTTGATGATCCCCAATATGTACAAGATTGCCGGTGAACTATTACCCGGTGTATTTCACGTAAGTGCCCGGGCTTTGGCCGCTACGGCCCTGAGTATTTTTGGCGACCACCAGGACGTAATGGCCGCCAGACAAACAGGCTGTGCGCTTTTGGCTTCCGGCAGTGTGCAGGAGGTCATGGATTTAGGCGCGGTGGCGCATCTCGCGGCGATCAAAGGAAGGATGCCCTTTATCCATTTCTTCGATGGTTTCAGAACATCCCATGAGATCCAGAAAATCGAGACCCTCGAATATAGTGAATTGGCTGAATTGCTCGACCAGGACGCCCTTACCGCCTTCAGACAGCGGGCGTTGAATCCGGATCATCCCGTAATCCGGGGGACAGCCCAAAATCCGGATATTTATTTCCAAGGGCGGGAAGTGTCTAATAAGTTATATCAGGAACTGCCGGATATGGTTGAAGCGTATATGGCGGAAATAAACAAACTCACAGGCAGGAACTACCATTTATTTAACTATCACGGGGCGCCGGACGCCGAACGGATGATTGTCGCCATGGGTTCGTCCTGCGACCTGATCGAAGAGGTTGTAGATGCGCTTAATGCCCGCGGGGAAAAAGTGGGTCTGCTGACCGTGCACCTGTATCGTCCTTTTTCCATTAAGCATTTCTTCCAGTTCATCCCCAAAACAGTCCAAAAAATTGCCGTACTGGATCGTACAAAAGAGCCCGGTTCCCTGGCAGAGCCTCTCTATCTTGATGTGAAGAGCGCTTTTTACGGCAGCGATATGCGGCCGTTGATTGTGGGCGGTCGTTATGGTCTTGGCTCCAAGGATGTTATTCCCGCAGATATCCTTGCGGTATTCGATAATCTGAAAGCCGCGCAGCCTAAAGACGGCTTTATGGTGGGGATTGTTGATGATATTACCTTCAATTCACTTCCCAGGGGTGAAGACCTGGATGTAACACCCGCGGGTACCACCGCCTGCAAGTTCTGGGGCCTGGGCTCCGACGGCACCGTAGGCGCCAATAAATCAGCGATCAAAATTATCGGCGATAAAACCGATATGTATGCCCAGGGGTATTTTGCCTACGACTCCAAAAAGTCCGGCGGGGTCACCGTATCCCACCTGAGATTCGGCCATAAGCCGATAAAAGCGCCCTATCTGATTAATAAGGCGGACTTTATTGCCTGCCATAACCAATCCTATGTCGATAAATATGATATTTTAAGCGGGCTGAAAAAGGGCGGTACCTTTTTGTTAAACTGTATCTGGCAGGAGGACGAACTGGCGGAAAAATTACCGGCATCCATAAAACGTTATATCGCGGCCAACGATGTTCAGTTTTATACGGTAAACGCCGTGGGCATTGCCGCCGAAATTGGGCTGGGCGGCCGGATCAATATGATTATGCAGTCTGCCTTTTTCAAACTTGCGAATATCGTGCCGTTGCAGGACGCGGTTGAATATCTGAAAAATGCCGTTGTACAGTCCTATGGCCGTAAAGGACAAAAAGTAGTGGACATGAATAATGCCGCGATTGACAGGGGGATTAACGCCCTGATCAAGATTAATGTGCCCGTAGCCTGGAAAGATGCACAGGACATACCGGAAGAAATCGCCAAACGGGAATGTGCCTGCAGTGCGCTTACGCAGAAAAAAGCGCCGGCCTTTGTGAAAAACGTGCTGGTGCCCATGAATAAACAGGAAGGGGATAAATTGCCCCTTAGTGCCTTTGCCGATATGGTGGACGGCACTTTCCCCGCGGGCACGGCCGCTTTTGAAAAGCGGGGTATTGCTGTTAACGTGCCTGAATGGCAGGCTGACCATTGTATTCAGTGTAACCAGTGTTCCTATGTCTGTCCGCACGCCAGCATCAGACCCGTACTGGTCACGGATAAAGAGGCCGGCAACGCCCCGGCTGGGTTTGTTACGAGACCGGCTACCGGCGTAGAGGGTTTGCATTTCAGGGTTAATGTTTCGCCGCTGGACTGTACCGGTTGCGCAAGCTGCGTCCGGGTGTGTCCGGCCAAAGAGAAGGCCCTGGTCATGAAGCCGCTGGACAGCCAAATACAGGAGCAGGCGCGCTTTGAATATGCGTTGCAGCTGGCCCCAAAAGCAAATCCCCTAAACAAGGAAACTGTTAAGGGCAGTCAGTTTGAGCAGCCGCTGTTTGAGTTCTCCGGCGCTTGCGCGGGCTGTGGTGAAACCCCCTATGCCAAACTGGTTACCCAATTGTTTGGCGACCGTATGATGGTGGCTAACGCCACCGGCTGTTCCTCCATCTGGGGCGCCAGTGCGCCTTCCATGCCCTATACCACGAATCATAAGGGCCATGGTCCGGCATGGGCGAATTCCCTGTTTGAAGACAACGCGGAGTATGGGCTTGGCATGCATGTTGCTGTCAAACAAATCCGGGATAGATTGGCCGGGCAAATGAATGAAGCGCTGGCAACGGACATCAGTCCGGCATTGAAAACAGCCATGGCGGCATGGATTGCCCATCAGGAAAGCGGCGAGGGCAGCCGGGAACGGGCAGAAACGCTGACAGCCTTGCTGGAGGCGGAAAAAGGCCAGCATGCGCTGCTAAATGAAATATATAAATATAAAGGCTATTTCGTAAAGAGATCGCAATGGATCTTCGGCGGCGACGGCTGGGCCTACGATATTGGCTATGGCGGTCTGGACCATGTGTTGGCTTCCGGTGAAGATGTTAATGTACTGGTATTTGACACAGAGGTTTACTCAAATACCGGCGGCCAGTCTTCCAAGGCGACGCCTACAGCCGCCATCGCGCAATTTGCGGCCAGCGGCAAGCGGGTTAAGAAGAAAGATTTGGGCATGATGGCCATCAGCTATGGATATGTTTATGTTGCGCAAATAGCCATGGGTGCCAATCAGGCCCAAACCATGAAAGCCCTTGCGGAAGCGGAAGCATATCCCGGTCCGTCCCTGATTATCGCTTATGCTCCCTGTGTTACGCACGGTTTGAAGAGTGGTATGGACCAGTCACAGGCGGAGATGAAAAAAGCCGTGGACTGCGGTTATTGGGCGTTATACCGCTACAATCCGCAGTTAAAAGAGAGGGGCAAAAATCCATTCACTCTGGATTCCAAAGAGCCCACGGGCAACTTCAGGGACTTCATCCTGGGTGAGGTCCGCTATGCCTCACTGCAAGCCAAATTCCCCGAGGCGGCCGAAGAATTATTTGCGAAAACAGAAGCCGACGCCAAGGAAAGATTGAAAGTTTATAAACGCCTGGCAGAATACAGCGATTAAGGCCGGTCCGTTTAAATTAACGCAAAATTAGGAGAGACATTTGCAGAACCGGAGGGTTCCCAAGTGTCTCTTTTTTTGTCTGCGTCCGCACGTCCTAAGGTTAGAGAAAGGCAGCTCAGAAATTACCGCCCGGGGTATACTTGACAAAACGTCAATCTAGTAAGATAATTGAAATCGAATAGTAATAAATATTAACTGGGTAATAACGGAAGGTTTGCTTTTGTTTTGGGAAAGGATGGCGTAAAAATTATGGAGATACTTGCACAAAAACTGCGGGAAAACGGTTTGAAGGTCACTCCCCAAAGGCTTTCGATATATGGTATACTCAGGGACACGAAAGAACATCCCAGTGCGGAGAAAATTTATGAAGCGATAAAACAGCGCATGCCTTCGATGAGCTTTAACACAGTATATAAAACCTTGAGCAGCCTTGAGGAAAACGGCTTAATTAAGAAACTGGTTGTGGAGGAAAGCCATTACCGCTTTGATGCGGATACGAGCCCCCATGCCCATATACTTTGTGTACAATGCAAGAAACTGGAAGATGTACAGGGGGACTTTGGTGAAAGGGTTAAAATGATGCGGGAAGAGTTCTCTGCGCGGCATAACCGGGAACTTTTCGGTGAGGAACTATACTTTTTCGGGTACTGTCTGGAGTGCGCCGGTAAAAAACAATAGGGAAGAGAAGCTGTGGTCTCCGAACCACAGCTTTTTTAATCCAAAAGCGGCAACAGGGAAATGTGTCTGAAAGGGAGTCGGGATCGCATGCCGAATAGTTATATCAACTAATATTAAAGGGTGAATTTACGTGATAAAACTTGATACAAAAACCATTGATAAAATATTAAAAAGGACGATGAACGCGATCGAATCCGGGAAAAGGCAGATATACGAAATCGCGGAGGCGGCCCGCAATGAGTACCAACGGTTACTGAGCGATGTTGAAACAATAAAGAGTGAGACGGATGATATCATCAAACAGGTAGACGGTTTGGAGCGGGAGGAAAGAAGGGCCCGCTTGCGGTTGATGGAAGTAAGCAGGGATTTTCATAAATATACGGAAGCGGACATTCATGAGGCTTACTCCTATGCCAACAAGGTGCAGATAGATCTGTCCGTCCTGCGGGAACGTGAACAAAATTTGCGGAAGCGAAGAGACGAACTGGAGCTTCGTTTACGGAATTTAAATGAAACGGTAGTAAGGGCGGAGAATGTGGTGTCCCAGGTTGGTGTGGTGCTGGGTTTCCTGGGTAATGAGATGAGCGGGTTCTGTGCCCAGGTTGAAACTTTGCAACAAAAGCAAATGCTTAGTGCGAAGATTATCAAGGCCCAGGAGGAAGAGCGAAAACGGGTGGCCAGGGAAATTCACGACGGCCCCGCCCAAACGATGGCGAACATTGTATTCCGGGCGGAAGTAGTGGAACGGGTGCTCGATACGGATGCGCAACGGGCGCGGACAGAGTTGCAGAACTTAAAAACCCAGGTCAGGGATTGCTTAAAGGAAGTACGGAAGATCATTTTCGATTTACGGCCGATGGCGCTGGATGATTTGGGACTCGCCCCGGCACTGCGCAGATTCATAGATATAATGAAAGAACGTTCACCCTTTACGTTGGAACTGATGATCACCGGCACGGAGAAGCGTTTGGCGAATGTTTTGGAGGTAAGTCTCTTCCGTATCTGCCAGGAGGCTTTGCAAAACATTGAAAAACACTCGCGAGCCAGCCACGCCCGAATAAAAATTGATTTTCAAAAAGACTGGCTGTATCTTATTGTGGAGGACAACGGTGTAGGCTTTATCGAACAGGAAGTGCTGGAAGGCAAAAGCGATAGCTACGGATTGCTCAGTATGAAGGAAAGAGTGGAAGTAATCGGCGGCAATATGATTATTAAATCGGAGCCGGGTGTCGGCACGAAGATTTTTGTCCAAGCACCGGTTAAGTTATAGGCGAAAAAAGGATCAGCTGATGAGCAGGCTGTTTTTGGGGAACAATGGTCATAAGGAGGCTGTTCAATTGGCTAAGTTGGATCAGACAAGGATGCCTTTATTTAAAGCATTGGTAGACTATGTAAAGGAAGAGGTAATGCCCTTTCATACCCCTGGCCATAAGCAGGGGAAGGGCGCACCGGCCGGTTTTTTTGATTTTATCGGCCTAAATGCCCTGGCTGTTGACCTGACCGAAATCACGGAGCTTGATGATCTGCATGAGCCCCGGGGGGTTATAAAGGAAGCGCAGGAATTAGCGGCGGACTTATACGGAGCCGATCGGAGCTTTTTTCTGATTAATGGCACAACCGGCGGTATCTATGCCATGATTTTAACTGTCTGCGGACCCGGCGATAAAATCATCGTCCCTCGCAACGCCCATCGTTCGGTTGTCGGGGGAATCATCCTCAGCGGGGGGGTGCCCGTGTTCGTTGAGCCCGTTATTGATGAAGAGCTGGGGATAGTGATGGGGGTTACGTATGACGTTGTGGAGCAGGCGCTGCGCAGCCATCCTGACGCGCAGGCGGTACTGCTTTTAAATCCTACGTATTATGGTGTGGCGACTAATATTAAAGAAATAGTCGAATTGGTACATCAATATGATATTCCCGTGCTGGTGGATGAGGCCCACGGGCCGCATTTGCACTTTTGTGATGCACTGCCGATGTCCGCATTGGCGGCGGGGGCAGACATGTGCGCGCAAAGCACCCATAAAATCCTCGGAGCGATGAGTCAGTGCTCGCTGCTGCATGTACGCGCGGGGCGCATTAATATCCAGCGGTTGAAAGCAATGCTCAGGCTGGTGCAGACCACCAGTCCGAACTATTTGCTGCTGGCTTCCCTGGATGCGGCACGGGCACAGATGGCGGCCGAAGGGCCAAGGCTAATCCAGAAAACCGTGGCTTTGGCGAGGACAATAAGAAAGCAGATTAATGAGATCCCGGGACTGGTCTGTTTCGGTGAAGAAAAATTAAATCGTCCGGGTATGTATAGTATGGATCCGACAAAAGTTACCGTTACAGTAAAAGGTATTGGCCTGAGCGGCAGCGAAGTAGAATATTTGTTGCGGCATAAATATAAAATCCAGGTTGAGCTGGCTGATTTATATAATGTACTGTTTATAATCAGCTTGGGAGACGGACCGCGGGAGGCCCGGACGCTGGTGGAGGCCTTGGCCGATTTAGCGGCGGGACGCGATAAACTCCGGGATCCGGCGCGGGTACCCATGATACCTAAGCTGCCGCAGCCGCCGGAACAAGCCCTTTCGCCACGGGCCGCCGTATTTGCCAAGGCGGATGTGATACCCTTCGCCGCAGCAGCGGGGGCGGTGAGCGCGGAAATCGTCGCTTTTTATCCGCCGGGTATTCCGCTGCTTTGCCCGGGAGAGAGAATTACCCAGGCGATTATTGATTATTGCGAGCTTTTACGGGCGGTGGGGCTGCATATCTCCGGGCCGGAAGATCCGTCTTTACAGACCATCAAAGTGGTTAAGCAGATAGAAGATAAAAAATGATTTTGATATACGACGCATGTTAGTGTATGATGAAGATTAAGGAGACATTATGGGAGGATTGTTTATTACCTTCGAAGGACCCGACGGAGCGGGAAAAACAACGCAGCTGCGTATTCTCGCGGAAAGATTTGCCCAGGAGGGTTATGACGTGCTGTGTACCCGGGAACCGGGGGGAACACGCATTAGTGATAAAATCAGGGAAATGCTTTTGGATTCTGCCAACCGGGAAATGCATGCCCGGGCAGAGGCTTTACTTTACGCTGCCGCCCGGGCACAGCATGTGGCGGAGGTGATTGATCCGGCCTTGCAGTCGGGGAAAGTAGTGCTTTGCGATCGATTTGTCGACTCTAGCCTGGCCTACCAGGGATGGGGGAGAGGGTTGCCCCTGGAAATGCTGTATGTAATTAATAATTTTGCAACGGATAAACTAAGACCTGACCTGACCTTGCTGCTGGATATAAGTCCGCAGGAGGGAACGGCGCGGGTTGACAAGCGGTGCGGGGGCCGGCGTGACCGGATAGAAGACGAGCAGGACGGTTTTCGGCAGCGTGTCCGGCAGGGATTTCGTGAACTTGCCGGTCTACATGCGTCGCGGATGGTGCCGATTGATGCGGGCAGGCCGGTTGAAGCCGTGCACGCAGAGATCTGGGCACATGTGGAACAAATTATAGTCAAGAAAGAGGGAAGTGCATGAGCATGAAGATAGATCCCACTTCTCCACGCCCCATGGAACCTCTGCCGATAGGCGATAAGGATGTCCGGGCCAAGGAAATAAAAAATGAAATCATGCCCTTTCGTCAGCAATTCCAGCGTTTGCAGGGCGAGGCTTTGTATCAGCGGCTGCAGAGGATGGCCGACGAAATTACGGAGCAGGGAAAACGGCTGAGCCGTACACCGACCTACCGGGAGCTCAAAATGTACCGGGAACTGATTCGGCAGTTTGTGCGCGAAGCGGTGCAGAATACTTATGTGCTGCAGAATCGTACCGGATGGGATCGCCGGGGACGGCAAAAAATTTACACCTTGGTCCAAAAAATTGATACTGTCTTGGCGGAACTGACGGAACTGGTGAAGGACGGGCAGGAAAATCAGCTGGAGATACTGGCTAAACTGGATGTAATCCGGGGCATGCTGGTGGATTTATATACCTAAGATGAATACTAAATACTTTGCAGATATAATCGGGCACGACCAAATACGGCAAGCCTTACAGCGCGCCTTTGCCCACGGGAGAGTGGCGCATGCTTACTTGTTCAGCGGGGCTGAAGCAATCGGCAAATACAAAACCGCTTTGGCCTTTGCCCGCATGCTCCAGTGCACCTGCGGCGCAGAGTCCGGCGTCCGCTGCCTTGCCTGCGATTTGCCGGCGGGACAGGCTCATCCCGATATTACCACCGTGCTTCCGCAGGGGGCGACGATTCGGCTGGAGCAAATACGGGAAATCCAAAAAGATTTGCCATATCAACCGCGGGCAGGTAAGCAAAAAATTTATATTCTCGACGGGGTGGAGCGATTAACGGAACAGGCGGCAAACAGTCTGCTGAAAATGTTGGAGGAACCTCCGGCTTACGTGGTCTTCATTTTACTGACCGTCAATACGTACAGTGTGTTGCCAACGATTCTTTCCCGGTGCCAGCACTTGTCCTTCCAGGCTGTGCCGGCTGAAGATATTGCGGCCTATTTAAGAGAGCACGGCTGTCAGGAGGAGCAAGCGGCCATCGTTGCCGCGGTAAGCGGCGGGATTCCCGGCAGAGCCCTGCTTTGGGCGGAAGGCGGTTATCAGCTGCGTGATCAGGTAATCCACTGTCTGGAGGATTTAAAACACGCATCCCCGGGAAAGGTGTGGGACACCGTGGCGTTGCTGAATCAAGAGCGTGAACAGATATTAATTACCCTGGAGTTAATTGCGCATGTGGTTCGCGACTGTCTGGTCTGGAAAGCGACCGGAAACAGGGAATTGCTTTTGTACAAAGACTGTACGGCACGGATTGCTGCCCTGACGGAAAAGGCGGCGCTGGATGGACTGCTGGCGATGTATAAGGAACTAACCGCGGCCAGACAGATGTTTTTAGGCAATGCCAACAGCCGTCTCTTATGGGAAAAGATATGTCTAAGAATACAAGATGCACTGGCGGAACAGAAGGAGAGTTGCTAATGTTTACAGTTGTGGGTGTGCGCTTTAAAAAGGCAGGTAAGATATACTATTTCGAACCGGGGGATCTATCGCTCGAATCGGGCCAGCATGTAATTGTGGAGACGGCGCGCGGACTTGAATACGGGGAGATTGTCATTGGACCCAAAACGGTGCAGGAAGACGAGATTGTGGCCCCGTTAAAAAAGGTGTTGCGGGTAGCTACAGACGAGGATGCCGTTAAGGTGCAGGAAAACAAACGGAAAGAAGGCGAAGCCTTCAAAATTTGCGAACAAAAAATTCGTGTCCACGGCTTGCCGATGAATCTTGTGGATGTGGAGTATACCTTCGACATTAACAAAATAATTTTCTATTTTACGGCGGAAGGACGCATTGATTTCCGGGAACTGGTTAAGGATCTGGCGGCGGTTTTTCGTACGCGGATTGAATTACGGCAAATCGGCGTGCGTGATGAAGCAAAAATGATGAATGGGATTGGCTGTTGCGGCCGCTCCCTTTGCTGTGCCACGTTTTTGGGTGATTTTGAACCTGTATCGATTAGGATGGCAAAAGAACAGAATCTGTCCCTCAACCCGACAAAAATATCCGGTATCTGCGGGCGGCTGATGTGTTGCCTGAAATATGAAAATGACCGTTATGCCTGTGGCGGAGGAGCGAAGGTTTCTGCGCCGGCCATTGGCCGCGAAGTGGTAACGGAAGAAGGGGACGGACGGGTTATTTCTGTAAATCAGAATAAGCGGACGGCCATGGTGGATCTGGGGAATAAAAAGACCGAACTTCCTTGGGAGGCCATTGTCGAAAAAGAAAAAACCAATGAATAGTTTCATTAAGTGATCTAAAGAGTGAAGAGGTGATGGGCTGGTTTGTATGATAAAAAAATAAAAAAACATCCTTGAGGATAGACCGTCTCTATACTCAAGGAAAATATATATTCTTCGAGTCTGCAGGTCTAAAGCGAACTACTACGTCATGATCTGCAAACCGGCAGGGTAAGTCGGGAAACTGTTCTACCTTCCTTTGTGCAAAGAAGAAAACCCTAAGTTATTTGTTGACTCAGGTCGCAGCTTACTTAGGAAACTGGTTTAACTTGCTTTGCACAAAGAAGAAAGCCCGTTAGCGAGTTCGGCTTGTGCTATTTGTGCACTGCCGAACTATTTTTTGTCTTGATTTAGGGAACAAACTTATTTTCTGAGGTGATATCTTGATGCATGACAACGGAGCCGAGCAACTGTATACATCGATCCATACGATTTACCGTAAACTGCGGCGGATTCCGGAGCCTGGCCCGACCCATATGAAAGGGTTACCGTCTATCACCAAGGTGCAGTGGTGGATTTTGCGAACCGTGTGGAAACAAAAGCAATGCACAGCAGGGTACCTGGCAAAAGAGATGGGTGTGCGTCCCAGCACCATGTCGCAAATGCTTGATCGCCTTGAGAAGGCGGGATTTATAACCCGCTTTAAAGATAGCGTCGACGGCAGAGTGCGGATAATCCGCTTAACCGACATGGGGCAAAATATCTTTCACCGGTCTGAAGCATGGTTTGTGCAGAAACTGGTTGATTCACTTAACCTTTTGACTCCCCAAAAACAGCAGACCCTGATCCGGTTAATGGAAGAATTAGCGGCCCCCTTTTCAAGGCAAAACGATCACTGACTCTGTTTTGCGCGCAAAAGGGAATAAGGGAAAAAAGGTGCAAAGAATGTAAAGGGGGACCATGGTTCAAGGAGGAATTAGGGGAAAATTAGAGAATAAGTGTAAACAATCTAATAATATACTTCTTCGAGTTCTTGGGTTCTAGAGTCACGTACTATGCGGCGGACCGTCGGGGTATACCGGGAAACCGGTTCCTCCCATTGTGCAAAGAAGAAGGTCAATGGTTATCCCTCTTTCTTCGAGTCTACGGGTCTAAAGCGCCACGCTATGACCTATGGGCCGTCGGGTATACCAGGAAACTGGTCTGCCTTCCATTGCGCAAAGAAGAGAGCAGCGTCAGGCAGTTCGGCGTGTACTTTTTTGTGCACTGCCGAACTTTTTGCATGCTGACGTTTGATTACACCCCTGGGAGTCGTGTCGTCCTGGCGGTTTATCCGATGACTAACCCG
>DHRA01000019.1:16347-17426 GCA_002411145.1 Firmicutes bacterium UBA5324
AATCAAGTCTCCATTTATAATAAGGAGGAAAACTAATGCAACAAGAGATTTTTGCGGACGCCATCAGCGGCGTCCATGTCACCGGTAATTTGGTCCGCATCGATTTAATGACCGTGCAGCCGCACCTGAAAAGTGACAACGGCCAGCCCGTAGTCGATATCAGCAAGCGGATCATCATGCCCCTGGAGGGCTTTATCCAGTCCTTGAAGGTGCAGGAAGATATCGTGAAAAAACTGATTGACGCCGGCGTGCTGCAAAAGACCGAGGGTACGGAAAAGACAGCACCCGTGGGGGAGGAAAATATCAAGTTCTAGAGAACTATAGGGAAATAGGCGACCGCATAACGTATGAGTCATTACAGGCTAACTATACGCGGGCGAAGAATTGCTATGGGACGGCTGAAACTTGCAGACTATATTTTAATAATTCCTCAGCGTCTTTGCGGCTTGGCGGTTCAATAATTATGCAGTAAAAAGGAAGGTTGGTAGTGATGTGGAAGAAAATTCTCTCCTCTGCACTGGTTGCGTGTATGCTACTCGGCGGGACGGCTATGGCCCTGCCCGCGAAAGTCTCCGCCGCGGCGGGAGCGGCGGTGGGTGTTGTGAATTTTGGATTGTTGGTCAGCCAGCATCCGGAGACCCAAAAAGCCAATGACGCCCTGCAGGCCGAGTTTGCGGCGGCGAAACAGGAATTTGACAGCAAAGCCGCGGGTCTGAATGATCAGGAGAAGCAAGCCCTTGACCGCCAGTTGGCACAGCGTGTGGAACAAAAGCGCCAGGAACTGCTGGGAGCCATCATTAACAAAGTATATGACGCGGTTAAGGCCGTGGCCGAGGCTAAAGGCCTGACCATCGTGGTGGATAAATCCGCCGCCATCTACGGCGGAACGGATATCACCGACGAAGTAGGGAAGAAACTCGCCGGAAAAAAATAAAGAGATGGTAAAAGACCTCTTGTGGCAGGATGATAACGACTACCATAAGAGGTCTTTTGCGATGCAGGGTATTATAGGGTATTATAAAGAAGGAAAAATGGAGCACAATACATAATTACACGAAGATAAATGGAGACTTGATTCA
>DHRA01000019.1:17585-23318 GCA_002411145.1 Firmicutes bacterium UBA5324
AGTCGCTCTTACTCCCGCCTAAAGAGGCGGGAGTCTTAGAGCGAGTTAGCCATCGGATAAAATAAGGAGAGAAGTCAGGGCTTGCCCCGGAACCGCCTTTGAGGAGCATTATAATTTTTCATTAAAGGGGAAAACCCAGATGAATTCAGGCTGTATGACTAATGAAAAGCATTTGCAGTTGAAAGAAGGGGAGCGGATCGACGATTTGCTTTCCCCCTCTTTTAAAATTATCCAGCATGAGCGGCATTTCCGTTTTTCGATTGATGCAGTTTTATTAGCCAACTTCATCACATTAAAAAGAGATGAACTGGTTATTGACCTGGGCACGGGGACAGGGGTGCTTCCTTTGCTGCTGGCCGGCCGCCAACAGGCGGAGCAGGTAATAGGCCTTGAAATTCAAAATGTACTGGCGGATATGGCCAGACGCAGTGTCTGGCTAAACGGGCTTGCCGGGCGTATTGATATCCGGGAAATGGATTTGCGGGAAGCGGGGGAGCGGCTGGGCTGCGGTATAGCGGGTGTGGTAACGGCCAATCCCCCTTACCGCCCTGCCGGGCAGGGGAAAATAAGCGTGGGGGAACCGGTGGCCATCGCGCGTCACGAGGTCTGCTGCACGCTGCAGGATGTGATTGCGGCGGCGGGTAAACTGCTGAAAACCCGGGGACGTTTCTACATGGTCCATTTGGCCGAACGTCTGGCGGATATCATCTTTTTGGCGAGAAGGTATCGGTTGGAACCGAAAAAGCTGCGTATGGTGCATGCCTTTGCGCAGGAGGGGGCAAAACTGGTATTAATCCAAATGACCAAAGGCGCCCAAGCCTCCCTGGAGGTATTGCCGCCTTTGGTCATTTACGGCCGGCCCGGTGAATATACGCCGGAAGTATACAATTATTATTATCCGGAAGCGAAGGTTTAAGATGATGGCAAAAGCAGAGGGTAAAGGCTCTTTATATTTATGTGCGACTCCCATTGGGAATCTGGAAGATATCACCCTGCGCGCACTGCGCATTTTAAAAGAAGTGGACCTCATTGCGGCGGAGGACACCCGCCACACTCAGAAACTGTTAAATCATTTTGAGATCGCAAAACCCCTGACCAGTTATTTTGAGCACAATAAGCGGGAAAAGGGACCTTTGCTTATCAATATGCTGCTGGAGGGTCAGGACATCGCTTTGGTAACGGATGCCGGCACACCGGGGGTTTCCGATCCGGGAGCTGATTTGGTCCGGCTGTGTATCGACGCGGATGTGTCGGTGGTGGCAATTCCCGGACCTTCCGCGATGCTTAGCGCGCTGGTCGTCGCCGGTTTGCCGACAAACAAATTTTCCTTTTATGGCTTCTGGCCGCGGGAGAAAAGCGGCCGGGATCCCTTTTGGACCGAGGTGCGAAAACAAAGGTCGACGCTGATATTTTATGAAGCTCCTCACCGCTTGCTGAAAACGCTGCAAGCCATGGTGACTGTTTTAGGCGACCGGCAGGCTGCAGCCGCCAGAGAACTGACAAAACGCTATGAGGAGGTGGTGCGCGGCAAATTGAGTGATTTACTCACCCATTTTACGGAGCAGGCGCCCCGGGGAGAGTTTACGCTGGTGATCGACGGGGCTGCGGAGGAAGAAATACAAAAAGAAGACCGGGCAGAATTGCCCGATCCACAGGACCATGTAAAACAGCTTATGGCCGAGGGAGTATCTAAGAAAGAAGCCATTAAAAAAGTGGCTGTCATTCATAATATCCCTAAACGCGAGGTTTATCAAAGAACGCTCGCATTGGACAAAGATGAACAAGCATAAAGGAGGCATGCGCCTCCTTTATATAACTCATATTACTACTTTGGGGTTGCCATAACTTCCCGGCACGCACGACAAACCATTTTGTTTTTAAAGAGGCTTGTATCCTCCATGCTGCCGCAGAATATGCAGGCAGGTTCGTACTTGCGGAGTACAATCCGGTCACTGTCGACGTAAATTTCCAAGGAGTCCTTTTCCGCGATATCCAAAGTGCGGCGCAACTCGATAGGAAGAACTACGCGTCCTAATTCATCAACTTTTCTTACAATACCTGTAGATTTCATGTTTTGTATTCACTCCTTTCAACAAATAACGACAAAATCCGCCAAATTAAACAATACCAAAGTTTCCAATAAAAGTCAACTTTAAATTTAAGCGGGATTTTGGAGAAGGCCATATAAAAAAGACCGGGCAGAATGTCCGATCCGCAGGAACAGATACAACAGCCAATGGCCGAGGGGGCATCAAAGCTAAAAAAGGCTGCGGTCATTTACAATATCCTTAAAGGAGAGGTTTGTCAAAGAACTTTGACATTACACAAAAATATGCAAGAATAAAAGGAGGCGTTAGCCTCCTTTTAGCTTACATTGCTTTGGGCATTGCCATGGCTTCCTGACACGCACGACAAACCATTTTGTTTTTAAAGAGGCTTGTATCCTCCATGCTGCCACAAAATATACATGCAGGTTCGTACTTGCGGAGTACAATCCGATCGCTGTCGACGTAAATTTCCAGGGAATCCTTTTCCGCGATATCCAAAGTGCGGCGCAACTCAATAGGAATAACCACGCGTCCTAATTCGTCAACTTTTCTTACAATACCTGTAGATTTCATATTTTGTCCTCTCTCCTTTCAACAAATAGTGACAAAATCCGCTCAGCTAAATGATACCAGAGTTTCCAATAAAAGTCAATGCCTTAAATGTAAAAAGTTTAGGAAAAGTTTCCGCGGGGTATGAAAATATTGACATCGGGAAATATCTCAGATATAGTGAGCATTAGTAAAAACCCAGTAAGGTGGTAATTCTTTCATTAAATTACCGTTTTACCTACATATAGTTTTTTAATTATATACAAACTCTGGGCAACATGGTAAAACAAGGGGAGGTATTTATGGAACAGAAGCGTTTCTACATCACGACACCTATCTACTATCCCAGCGATAAGCTGCACATTGGGCATGCCTATTGTACAACAATAGCCGATGCTATTGCCAGATATCACCGGATGGCCGGGCATGATGTGTTTTTTCTCACCGGTTCCGACGAACACGGGCAAAAAATCGAACGGAAGGCGAAAGAAGCGGGGACGACACCGATTCAATACGTTAACCGGATAGTTGATGGTTTTCAAGAGTTATGGCGGCGGCTGAACATAAGTTATGATGACTTTATCCGGACCACGGAAGACAGACATAAAAAAGTCGTGCAGCAAATTTTTCAAAAGATCTATGACCAGGGTGATATTTACAAGTCCGCCTATGAGGGCTGGTATTGCACGCCTTGCGAGACCTTCTGGCTGGAAGGAAAGCTGGTTGACGGAAAATGTCCGGATTGCGGGCGTCCGGTAGAACTGGTTAAGGAAGAAAGCTACTTTTTCCGCTTGTCGAAATATCAGGACCGGTTGCTGCAATATATTGAAGACCATGATGATTTTATTCAGCCCGTATCGCGGCGCAACGAAATGATCAATTTTATTAAAAACGGGCTGGAAGATTTGTGCGTATCGCGGACAACCTTTGACTGGGGTATTCAGGTACCCTTTGACCCAAAGCATGTGGTCTACGTGTGGTTTGACGCGCTGACCAATTACATTACTGCTGCCGGATATTTGCAGGACGAGGCGAAATTTGCGCGGTACTGGCCGGCTGATGTGCATTTGGTAGGTAAGGAAATTGTCCGCTTTCACACCATTATTTGGCCAATCATTTTGATGGCCTTAGGGATGGAACTGCCCAAAAAAGTGTACGGCCACGGCTGGCTGGTCATTGAGGGCGATAAGATGTCGAAGTCAAAGGGCAATGTCATTGATCCTTTGCAACTGATTGATGAATTTGGCCCCGATGCCATCCGGTATTTCCTGTTGCGGGAAATTATGCTGGGATTAGACGGGAACTTCTCGCGGGAAGCGCTGATTCAGCGGATTAATGCCGATTTGGCCAATGATTTGGGCAACCTGCTCAACCGTTCCATGGCGATGATCGAAAAATATTTTGGCGGCGAAATCCTGCCGCCCGGCCCGGAAGTGGAGATTGACCGGGAACTGCGGCATATGGCGGGGGAAACGGCACAAAAATTTGCAACTTTTATGGATAATTTTGAAATAAACGCCGCCATGACCGAGATCTGGCGCTTGATTGGGCGAACAAACAAATATATTGATGAAACAATGCCCTGGTCGCTGGCGAAAGCGGCGGACGGAAAACAGCGCCTGGCAACGGTGATGTATAATCTTGCCGAAGTGCTGCGTATTGTGGCCCTGTTGATTTCTCCCTTTATGCCGGTGACCACGGCCAAAATCTGGGAACAGCTGGGACTCAAGGCACAGCAAGGATTGTCCGCCGACTTAAAAGCGGCCCAAACCTGGGGCGGCCTGCCGGCGCATACAAAAATCCAAAAGGGCGAGCCTATTTTCCCGCGTATTGAGGAAAAAGCGGAGCCGGAACAAAAGGCGCCGGCCCCGGGGGAAGGGACGGCGGTGGCAGAACCGGCGGAGTCCCTGATTTCGATTGATGATTTTGCAAAGATCGATTTGCGGGTGGCAAAGGTGATCGCTGCGGAGAAAGTCGCCAAGGCGGATAAGTTATTGAAACTGGAAGTGGATTTGGGGGACGAACGGCGGACGGTGGTATCCGGTATTGCCAAGCATTATGCGCCGGAGGAGCTGATTGGCAAACAGATTGTACTTGTGGCTAATCTGAAGCCGGTAAAATTACGGGGCATTGAATCCCGCGGCATGATTCTGGCGGCTTCGGAAGGCGATATATTGCAAGTGGTTACGGTTGACGACGTACCCGTGGGCAGTAAGGTAAAGTAACACAGGGAATAGGGAGTGGGGAGTGGGAGAGATCCGGCTTAGGCTAAAATCTCCACTCGCGGCTCCCTGTTTTTGTAGTTCAGTAAATCATACAAAAAGGAGTTTGACTTTTCCATGTTTATTGACAGTCACGCGCATTTGGACGGGCAGAGCTTTGACGGGGACAGGGAAGCGGTTCTGCAGCGGGCAAGGGACGCGGGGATTTCCGCAATTATCAATGTGGGGTTCGACATGCCTTCTTGTCGCAGCACTTTGGCCTTGGCGGAAGCTCATCCGGAAATATATGCGGCCGTAGGGATTCATCCCCATGACGCGGCTACCGTCAAAGAAGACGATTTTGCTCAACTGCACCAGTGGGCAGCGCATCCAAAGGTGGTTGCGGTGGGGGAAATCGGCTTGGACTATTACCGTAATTTGTCACCCAGGGACCTACAGCGGGAGGTCTTTTTGCGGCAAATAGCCCTCGCCCGGAAGGTGGCAAAACCGATTATTATTCATGACCGGGATGCCCACGGAGAGATTATGGATATCCTGCGGCAGGAATTTTATGACGTACCGGGGGGAGTGATGCATTGCTATTCCGGCAGCGCGGAGATGGCGGCGGAAATTGTCAAAATGGGCTTGTATATCTCGATTGCCGGGCCCGTAACCTTCGCCAACAACCGTAAATTGGGGGAAGTGGTGGAGCAAATCGAGCTTGGACGGCTGTTGATTGAGACAGACGCCCCTTATCTGACGCCTGAACCCCATCGGGGGAAACGGAATGAATCGGCCTTTGTACGTTTTGTGGCGGAAAAGATCGCCGAGATTAAAAAGATATCTGTGGAAGAAGTGGCGTCGGTTACCAGTGCCAACACCCGCAGATTGTTTGGTCTGGATTGAGGACGCTACCATAAATGGAGACTTGATTC
>DHRA01000019.1:23461-32351 GCA_002411145.1 Firmicutes bacterium UBA5324
CTCCCGCCTAAAGAGGCGGGAGTCTTAGAGCGAGTTAGCCATCGGATAAACTCTGTTTGGGAAAAAGAAGTAATAAGATTTGCGGTGTGCGCATACATTAGTTTGTGTGCTGCACATTTTTTTTTTGACATTGCGGAGGTTAGCCCGGGAAACGTATAAAATGCAACATTAATTGGCAATACTGAAAATAGGTAAAACAGGATAATTATTCCAATATATGGAAACGAATGTTGACAAATCCCCTTAATGCTGATATACTACCAAAATCCCGAAAATTTGAAAGGAGTGAGCCAAATGAGTGATGCAAGGCTCGGGAGAACATTCTTTCGCAATGCTATCCACGGGTCGCGGTTGTATCTGCTGTTGGCAGTTCTCGTTACATCACTCGTAGCTACCGGTTATGTTTGGGCCCAAAAAACAGTAACAATAACAGTAGATGATGCAGTATATAACATAAAAACAACAAAATCCTACGTCCGCGATTGTCTTAAACAGGCTGGCATTGAATTAGGACCGCAGGACGCAGTAAATTTAGCCTTGGATGAAAAGCTTACAAAGGGTGCAAAAATTGAAGTATACCGGGGTGGTCCGGTTACAATTAAGGCTGATGGCAAGACGATAGCAGTTGTGATGGCCAAAGCAACAGTAGAAGATGCTGTTAAAGGGGCCGGAATTGTGTTAGGGGATTTAGACCGAACAGTACCAGACCGAGCTACGGGTTTTAAGCCGGGCATGGAAATCCGGGTTATCCGTGTGACTGAGAAAATCGAGTACCGCGAAAGTCCCATCGCCTATCCGGTGGAAAAACGGGCGGATGATACTTTGGAAAAGGGTCTCGCCCATGTGGTGCAGGCAGGGCACAACGGCATGAAACGCGAGAAAGTGAAAGTGCGTTATGAAGACGGACAGCCCATAAATACCGTTGTCGAGGAAGAACAGACGATTTCTCCGCCTCAACCGGAGATTCTGGTGGTGGGAGCCGATGACATGGTGCATACTTCCCGCGGAACGGTGCGGTTTAGTCGTGTGATGGAAATGGAGGCTACGGCCTATTTGCCGACCGACGGTTCCGATACGGGGATAACGGCAACCGGAATTCCCGCAAGATACGGGATCGTAGCGGTTGATCCCCAGGTTATTCCCCTGGGTTCACGGGTCTATGTAAAAGGTTATGGTATGGCTTTAGCCGCCGATACCGGCGGAGCCATTATCGGAGAGCGAATTGACCTTTGTATGGAAAGCGCCAACGAGGCGTGGAGTTTTGGCCGGCGTTTCGTTAAGGTTTACATACTGGATGAATAGGAACGTTCAGTCCGGACAGGATTGAACGCGCAAGAAAGGAAAAGGATTCAATTTGCTTAAAACGGGAGCCTTGAACAGGTAAGCATTTTGGAAAGGAAAATATGTACCGGCTTATTTCTTAGAAACAGGGTTTACCCCTGTTTCTTTTCCTGTGTGAAGTTGGCGCAGAGGTCGCATTTTCCTCCGGGACGCCTGAGTCGGCCGGCGCATGTTCGTCGTCCTTAATTTGCGCTATAATTAATGTACTAGTGTGCCATTAAGGGGTGTTTGTATTTGATCAATGAATTTATAGTAGTGGAGGGAAAACGGGACGCCGAGGCGGTACTGAGGGCCCTGGAGGCGAATTGTATTATCACCTTTGGCTATACACTGCCGCCGCCGGTGGTGGAGCGCATACGCAGGGGGCAAAAACAACGGGGGGTCATTATTCTGACCGATCCCGACCACGCGGGAGAAAGGATTCGCCGCCGGATTAACAAACTGGTTCCCGGCTGTAAACACGCGTTTATTGCCCGGGAAGAGGCAATGGCAGACAATGATATCGGGGTTGAGCGGGCTTCGCCGGAGGTTATCCGCCATGCTTTAAGCAAAGTCCGGACGGAACAGGCTACGCCGTATACGGAGTTTTGTTTGCAGGACTTGCTGGCAAGCGGGCTTGCCGGACAGGCAAGTGCGGCGGAAAAGCGAAACTTCGTGGGCAAAGTTTTGGGAATCGGTTATGCCAACGCGAAACAGTTTTTACAGCGCTTAAATGTGTATGGGGTGACGCGGGAAGAGTTTGTCCGGGCTTTAACCGAGTTAGAGAGCAATTTTTAAACAGGGAAGGTGAGGCTGATGAATATCCGGCCACAAATCGTACGTTCCGAAGTAACCCATGCGATATTAAAACGTTTCGGGCTAAAAGCCCATAAAAAACTGGGACAAAACTTCCTGATTAATCCCCGGGTATTATCACAAATTATTCAGGCGGCGGACATTCACGCGGGAGACGATGTATTGGAGATCGGACCGGGCATCGGCACTCTGACCCAGGGACTGGCTGATGCGGGCGCCTTGGTGACCGCCGTGGAACTCGACAGCGGTTTGTTGCCCGTTTTGGCGAAAACCCTGGAAGGCTACGAAAATATTACCATTATCCATGGCGATATATTGAAATTAGATTTGCCGGCTTTGTTGCAAGGCAGGCAATGGAAGGTCGTAGCCAACTTGCCCTATTACATTACTACTCCGATTATCATGACCCTGCTGGAACAGCGTCTGCCCCTGTCGTCCATCGTGAGCATGGTGCAAAAAGAAGTAGCTGAGCGTATGATAGCCAAACCAGGGGGTAAAGATTACGGCGCATTATCTGTGGCGGTGCAGTATTATACCTCCCCGGAGATTATAACGCAGGTGCCGGCACATTCTTTTGTGCCGGCACCCGCTGTCGAATCTGCTGTTATTAAATGTACTGTGCGTGATACGCCGCCGGTTCAACTGATAAACGAGTCTTTCTTTTTTAAAGTTGTGCGTGGTGCCTTTGGCCAACGGAGAAAGACTTTATTGAATGCATTAGGCGCGGCAGCGCTGGATTTGGAGCGCAAGAAAATCGAGGAAGGCCTGCTTGCCGCCAATATTATACCTTCCCGCAGGGGGGAAACCCTCTCTCTGGAAGAATTCGCCGTCTTGACAAATGTGTTGTGGAAGTTTAAAGCCGTAACTAACTGAGGAACTGATCAATAAAGTCGATACGCCGCTCCGCGTGATAGCCAATATACGATTTCCCCTGCCATTGACGTTCGCGTTCATCGCCCTGATATACGGCGATGGCTTCCAAACAGTCGCCCACGATGGTATCAATTATCTTACTGGCATGCATTTGATTTTTAATGGAGGAACCAAGCCGATAATGGGGAAGGGTGGTTGCCACATCGATCCTCAGCTTTTTTTTACGGGCTAAGGCCATGGCAACGGGGGGAATCGCCAATTCACGGAAGGGGACGGTTTCTAAAAAGCGCCGTGATACGACATGGGGTCCGTGAGCGGGGGTGGATAAGCCGATTTTCTTGAAGAGGCCTAGTTCTTTGTTCAACATTTGCCGCCAATGGAAAGTGGGATTATATCGTTCGATGTGCCGGGGTTCGGTTGGATAGCAATTTGTTAACGCCAGATCCAGATGGCGGAGACTTACTCCGTTAATCAGTTCAATTAAATTCTCATTAAACGTGCCAACCATATCGCCATCCACGAATAATATTGTGTCACTGCCGATGGAGTAAGCAACCTTTGCCCCTATGGCGCGCGGCACATCAATACCCAGGGCCAAATCGAAGTGCAGTAATTGCAGCTTGGGATTCCGCAAATCCAGTACTTCCTGCAGTGTAGTGTCTTGAGAGCCGTTGATTATCAGAATGATATAGTCGACGGGCAGTAGTGACAAGTTTCGCAGGACAGTGCTAATCCGCTCTGCTTCATTCCTGGCCGGTACAACAACAGAGATCATTCACTTCACCTCTGGGCTTATAAGGGGTAGTATACTATATTAAAACCTCACAACATATGCCACTCTTTTTGCAAGAGGCGCCCTTAATATTGGGGAATAAAAATTTAAAACAATCGATTTGCCACCGGCATATTATGTATTAATAAATGCAGGAGGTATGCGGCGGATGGGGAATTGCAAAGCAGGTGATATTGTAGTTCGCAAGAAATACGGCGGGGACGTCATGTTCCGCATTGTCGATATTTCGCAAGAGGAGGACGGAACCGAACTGGCCTTGCTGAAGGGGTTGTTTTTACGACTGATGGCCGATGCACCGCTGGGTGATCTCTGTTTGGTCAACCAGCACGAAGTAAATATACAGCGCATAAAAACCGATGTTATTCATCAGGACCATGTGAATGCGGTGCTGCGCCGGCGGGGAAAGCGCGAGAGATCCGGGTGGCGGAGCGAACCGGCGGAAAAAAAGGAGAAACGATTGCCCTTTTATGATCTGCCGGGCCGCGTGCTGCATGTCGACGGCGATCAGGAATATCTCGAGCTCTGCGTTAAAACCTATCAACAAATGAATATGCCGGTAGTGGGGAAATTGATTCCGGAAACGCAGCAGCCCGACGTAATTTGTGACTTGATTAGCGAGCACCGGCCGGATATTCTGGTGCTTACAGGACATGATTCCCTGGTCGGGGGCACCAGAGCCTTTTCCGATCTGGACAGTTACCGGCATAGCAAATACTTTGTGACGGCGGTGGAAAATGCCCGCAAGATGTGCTATTCCAAGGATGAACTGGTGATTTTTGCGGGCGCGTGCCAGTCCCACTATGAATCACTTATTGCGGCCGGGGCGAATTTTGCCAGCTCGCCGCAGCGAATTTTCATTCATTGTTATGACCCGGTTTTCGTGGCCGAGAAAATTGCTTTTACCCCGATCGCCCAGACGGTGGCGATTAATGATGCGATAACCAGTTCGATCACGGGCATTGACGGAGTGGGCGGTGTGGAAACCCGCGGTAAATTCCGTCTCGGCCTGCCTAAATCTCCCTACTAAAATACAGCACGGGGGCGGGAGCCGGCATACCGGTCTCCGGCCCCCTTTTCACGCCAAAATTTTCCGATTGTCTTTTTGGCCTCCTCCCTATATACTGAAGGTGCGCAAGTTGTTATGTAAACAAAAATAACGCGCATATTAAGGAGGCAACAAATATTGGGGAAATTTAAAAAGTGGTATTACAGACTCATTGTATCATGTGTGGCGGTTATGCTGCTTTCCGTATCGACAGGCGGTGCGTACTTAACCCCGGTTTATGCAAATCCGGTGCAAGACCAGGCAAATGCCGACAAACAAATTAAAGATAAACAGAAAAATACGGAACAAGCGGTGCTGGGCGGGCTGTTGCTGGTCGGACTGATCGCGAAAATGGGTAAACACGGCTCCGAGAAAAAGAGCAGTGGAAGCACCAACAACGGCAGTGGTAAAACCACCGAACCGGCGAACCAGCAAAATACCGGTTCTACGGCGAAGTCTTCCATGACGGCGGAGGAAAAACAGCTGGTCGATCTGATTAACAGCGAACGGACGAAACAAGGTTTGACGACCCTAAAGAGCAATAATAATGTTGCGAATGTAGCGCGGGCCCATAGTCAGGATATGCTTGCGAACAACTATTTCGACCATTACAATTTGCAGGGCAGCTCCCCTTTTACCCGCTTAAAAAATGCGGGCATCACCTATCGGACGGCGGGGGAAAATATTGCGATAAATGTCAGTGTGCCCAATACCCATACGGCCTTTATGAATAGTGCCGGTCACCGGGCCAACATACTTAGTAGTGATTACACGCAAGTAGGAGTAGGTATCGTGCATTCCGGCTCCCGCATCTGGGTTACGGAAAACTTTATCGGCTAACTTATCATTCAACAAGGTGAAAAGAAGCGAAGACTGGAGAAAAAGTCCGGTCTTGCGCTTCTTTTTTTGCACATAAAAATTTTGCACCGCATATATATAATTAGAACTCATAAAAGGGGGGAATGTATAAAATGGCTGGAATTAGAGCCGTAAATAACAACGTATGTCCTACGAAACCGTTCGGTGGGAAAATTACCGTGCGCCAACTTTTGGGCGAAGCGGAAAAACAACGGGTATTAGATATTACTGTCAGGCTGCCGGTGGACGCCTACGGTCAGCCGATTAAACCGCCGATTGAGCAAATTGTCGACGTATTCGCAAAAAACCTGGAAGTTTGTGAGGTCATAACCATTCCTGACAAAGTAATTGTCCGGGGCGAATTTGAGTTAAAAGCAATTTATGTGGCATGTCTGCCTTCACAGCCGGTGCATGCGGTTGAAAAATTCATCCCCTTCACGATCGACGTGGAAGTGCCTGGCACGCAGCGGGGGATGGATGCCGAAGCCGATGTAGTTATCGAATACATTGATTACGATTTGCCGCATCACGAGCATCACCACCATGATCATGATCATCATCAGGATTGCTGCCCGCCGCGGGAATGTCCCATTCACTTTACCGTTTCCATTGTTTTGCGGGCAACGGCCAAAGTATACACCGACCGGGAAATTGATCTTGGAACTATTGGTGGCGTGCCCACAGCACCGAAGGGTTAACAGAACTTAAGTATTTGCAGACAAGGGGGGATAAAAGCTAATGGCCGATGACAGACAATATATCGTGCAGGACGGTGTGGCTATAGATCCATGTACATGTGAACCTGTACCGCCCCAGATGGAAAAAATAATGGTTGAACAGGTTATCGCTGCGGGTAGTGCGCAACGGGTATTGGAAATGAACGTTACCGTGCCGGCGGAAAAACCGCCGATTGAACAGGTCGTAAAAATGATCGTGAAAAATTTGGAAGTAACCGACGTTAAAGTAATACCCAACAAGGTTATCGTTACCGGTGAATTTGACGTGAAAGTAATGTATGTCGCCGCTTTGCCGGACCAGCCGGTCCACGCTGTGGAAATTGAGGATCATCGATTTACCAAAGATATTCCGCTGGAAGGCGTAACGCCTGAAATGGACGCCCAGGCCGACGCCGTTCTGGAGTATTCCGATTATGATTTTGACCATGGGAAACACCATCACCACCATCACAAACATAAGGACTCCAAGCACACTAGCTCCGATCCGGACAACTGCCATCACGATCATCATCATGACCACGATGCGCGCAGAGTACGCTTGACGCTGGTAATTAAAGTGTGGGCAAAGGTATTCGACCATGTGGAAATGGAAGTACTGGCTTCGCCGCTGATTGTGGAAGGGGAAGACGGCTCCAAGACGGTGGTTTCCGCCAGCGAATTCGAACAAGATACGGTATCTGCAGAGGAACTGAAGAAAAAATATGAGGAAGTACAGGTAGGACCCGTCGTGCCCGGAACGGAAACGACGCCGACGACCGGGACGGCCACCGTCACCGGTAACAGTGTCAACGTTCGCTCCGGGCCGGGGGTAACCTTCCCGGTGGTTGCCAAAGTCAACAGAGGTATGGCGGTAACTTTAAGAGAAACTGCCTTTGGCTGGTACCGGGTTACGTTTGATACTACGGATGGCTGGATTGCCGGCTGGCTGCTGCGAAGAAGCTGAGAGAAAAAACCACGGGTTGACCGTGGTTTTTCTATGTGGCGGTTATTGTCGTTTTACACTTTCGCGCCATGCTTTTCAAGAATTTGCACTGCTTCTTCCACCCGTGCTTCAGGGGCAAAGGCAATAACCGCAAAGGGTGTATCACCGGCGACGCCATAGCCCCGGGCCGACATCCCGCTCACGGAAGGATCGGCGGCCATGAGGATGCGTTCGCTCTGATTTGTCTGCCTGTCGGTGTTTGCAGAAAACAGGGCCAGGCCGGTTAAGGTTTCCGCCTGGCCGGTTAAGGCATTGTCATAACTGGCGTCATGCATCGCGCCAAACCTGCTGACTCTTCTTAATGAGGCCTCCGGGAAACCGGCCTGCTGCAAAGCCTCAATGGCGTTTTCCGCTTTTGTGGAACTCGGGAAATAGGCAAAAATGGACCGTTCGCCTTTTTCAACCATGTTAATATGCCTCCCTGTGGCTGCTATTTTCTCCCTAAGATAGCTTGTTTATTAAATAGCATGCCACAGGGCGGGATTTGTATACTCATCCCGGGGTTTATCCACAAAAGGTTTTTTTGCGGCAGGCGAGAATATATAATGTATGTAAAAATATGCGGGGGAGGGGTCAGGCCTGTGAATTTCGGCGAATTATTTTGGATATTATTTATATTTTTGTCCTTTGCACCGATCGTGAAACAGCAAATAACCGAGCGGGCCCGCTTCAGGCTGATTCGCAGTATTGAGCAGACGCGGGAGTCGCGTGTTATTACCCTGATCCATCGTCAGGAGTCGATTAGCTTATTAGGTATACCGATTAGCCGTTATATCAATGTCGAAGACTCGGAGCAGGTGCTGCGGGCTATTCGCCTGACCCCGGATGAGATGCCCATTGATGTTATTCTGCATACCCCGGGCGGCATGGTGTTGGCGGCGGAGCAGATTGCCAACGCGCTGGAGAAACATCCCGCCAAAGTAACGGTGTTTATTCCTCATTACGCCATGTCCGGCGGCACAATGATTGCCCTGGCTGCAGATGAAATTATCATGGATGACAACGCCGTACTTGGCCCCATTGATCCTCAGCTTGGACAATACCCGGCGGCATCCTTGCGGAAGGTTTTACAACAAAAACAGATAAACCGGATTGATGATAATACCCTGATTATGGCTGACATGGCGGAAAAGGCCCTCAAGCAAGTTAAGGAATTTGCTTTTTACCTGCTGGAGGACAATTTGGGCAGGGAAAAGGCGGAGGAACTGGCAACCATGCTAACCGAGGGGCGCTGGACCCATGATTATCCCATCACCTGTGAAATGGCGCGAAGCTGGGGGCTGAATATCAATATCGATTTTCCCACGGAAGTGCATCTGCTGATGGATTTATATCCCCAGCCGCCCCAAAGACGTCCCTCGGTGCAATTCATCCCGGTGCCTTATGAAAAATACGGACCCAAAAAATAGTCGCCATGAAAAAAAGATCTCTCCGGAGATCTTTTTTTAGTTATTGAACCGCAGAGT
>DHRA01000061.1 GCA_002411145.1 Firmicutes bacterium UBA5324
GAGCGGAGGAATTCCCTTCCCCATGGTTTTATACTTTCCTATACGAAAAAAGCCTTCCCGACTCGCGTCTGGAAAGCTTTCCCCGTCCGGATGAATAACGATTTTCCCCGACTTAGGAGAAATTAATAATATGAAAATTATTATATTCCGTATCAAAGTACAATACTTTGTTCCGTAAGGGCTCACCCATGCCGGTCAGAACCTTGACCACTTCCTGCGCCTGAAAGGCGGCCGCAATGGCGGGAGTTCCCGCGGGATTGCCCAATTGCACTTCAATGCCTTTACCATCGCCGCCGGGGTTTCTAAATAACACTTTTAAGCCCGGATCCCCCGGAAATATGGTTGAGACCTGCCCGGTAAATCCGGCAATGGCCGCATGTACCAGGGGAATGCCGATTTTAGCCGCTGTCTCCTGCAGCAACAACCGGTCATATATGTTGTCCAGCGCATCAACGACCAAATCCATGCCGGTCAGAAGCTCTTCCGCGTTGTCCGCGCCAAGCATTTCATTAACCGCTTCCACTTCCACGTCGCTGTTTATTTTACCCACTCTTTTTACGGCTTCCGCAGCCTTCTCCCTGCCCAGATTGTTTTCCTTGGCCAACAACTGGCGGTTTAAGTTGTGGGGCGCAAAGGTATCTCCGTCAACCACGCGGAGAAAACCTACGCCCATGCGGGCTAAAAGTTCAACAATCATACCGCCTAAACCACCGGCACCGATGATAACGACCCGCGCATTAAGCAATTTAGCCTGCCCGCTAACGCCGATCGTACCGGCATTGCGCAGATAGCGCTCGGGCATTTGTCCGGAGGTCAATAAGGCCAGTGATTGTGCTTTGCCCACTATCAGCCGCCTCCCACCGGCGGGAAGAAACCGATTCTGTCACCCTGAGCCACGACATGATCAAGCTCCTGCAAGACACCGTTGACCATGGAGAGTTTTACTTCTTCCACCGGAATCCCCAGCTTGTTTATCAAATCAACAATCTTGCTGCCTTCCGGCAAGTCCATCCGGAAATCCCCTTTCCCCTCGGGTCCAAAACTTCTCAGTGTTGCGTATAAAAGCACCTGAACCTGAACCATTCTTAATCTCCTCCTCAATAATTATTCTTTTTACATCTTACAATAAAAGGCAACCGAGTGCACCATCCTGCAATCGATTGCCCCGGTCCGCCCAGTCAGCAATTGCTTAACACAAATATATTAGTCCTATTAATATTATTACCATATTTACGTTTTTCAGTCAATAATTTTCCAAAGAACAGCTGGTTTTTCTTAAAACTTTTCGCTTGCTTTGCAAAACAGGCTAACATCCATATAAACGAAAAATCTCCGGTCAGCCGGAGATTTCGCTGGTGCGGTTGGTGAGATTTGAACTCACACGAGCATAGCCCGCCACCCCCTCAAGATGGTGCGTCTGCCAGTTCCGCCACAACCGCACGTAGACGGTACAGTTGAAATAATACCACAACTTAGATGCGCTGACAAGAGCAAGATCACCCGTTTAGCAGATTTTTTCCGCTGAAACCCGGGTATACGTTTCATGACAGGCCGCACTGAAAAGAGCAGGAAAGTCCCCTTCGCTTTCCTGCTCTTTTTTTTAGTTTTCCCGGCTAACCCGCCACAGAATCCAGTGACGCATATTCCTCCACAGATAATATTTTTTCCGCATCCAAAATAATGATCATGCGTTCATCAATTTTTCCAATACCGATTATGTAATTTGCATTTACCCCGTTGACAAAACCCGGAGTTTCCTGGACATCGTCGTCGTCCAGCTTAATAATGTCCGTTACTTCGTCCACAATACAGCCGATGGTGGAGTGACTGCTGTTTAGCATAATAAATTTGCTTTCATCAGACATTTCTAATTTTGGCAAGCCGAATTTGGTCCGTAAATTGAAGATATAATTTACCTGGCCCCGCAGGTTTATCATGCCTTCGATTACTTTGGCCGTGCCCGGGATAGCCTGTATTTTAAACTTCTTGGCCCGTAAAATACCGTTAACCGCCGAGACATCAATGCCGTATTCCTGTTCACCAAGGGTGAAAACAACCAATTGGACGCTCACAGCTTCCGCCCCCTTCCCTATAGTATGTCTTATTCTTCATTCGCCAGCGTGCTCAGTTGCTCGGTAAGGCTGGTTATTTCCTCTACACTGGCAACGATTTGCTGAATAGCGGCGGCTTGCTGTTCGACCGTGGAGGTGGTTTCATTACCCATTTCCACGGTTTTATCCACCGATTCTTTGATAATGGTGGTCAGATCTTTTATTTTGCCTACCGTTTCTTTGGAGTCGGCGGAAAGTTTTCTTATTTCCTGCGCTACTACACCGAAACCCAGGCCGGCTTCGCCCGCACGAGCCGCTTCAATGGCCGCATTTAAGCCCAGCAGCCGGGTTTCATCGGCGATGTCTTTAATAAATTCCATTACTTCATCAATTTTACCGGTTACCGTGTTTACATTTTTTATTTCGCTATTCAGCTTATTTTGGTTAGTGCTGACATTGGAAGCGGAGGCAGCCAGTTGTTCCATCGTGGCAGAAATCTGATGGAGGCTGTCGCTCAGCGTGCTTACGGAAGCCCGCAGTTTTCGCTGCTGATAAGCAGTTTTCGACATACTGTTGGCCACAATAAAAAGCACATTTGCTGCAGCTTCAATTCCTTCCTTGCTTAACAAACGCACTTCTTTTACCGCTTCAACATATTCATCCGCGTCAACGCCGATTTCCTCGGCAATTTTGCGGTATTTCGCTTCTTCAGGCGCACCGGTCAGAACTTGTCCGCCCAGGATGGTGCCAATTAGCCGTCCTTCCAGCATGATCGGCGCGGCGAAATCAATCAGTCCCGCGTGACATTCATATACAACCGGCTTCCCCGTACGGGCCGCTTCTTCGCCCCCCTTGCGGTGCGATTCGGCACAACGTTTGTCACCACATTCCGTCGAATGGGTATAGTCTTCGCAAAATCTGGTGTAGCAGCTTGGCTTTGTTACCGGGTTACCGTCAATATCAACCGTTACGCTGGCCAAACCAACACCCTTGGCAAAATCATCCTGGAACCGCTGCAAGAAATCCAAATCGATTACATCTGTCAACTTAATACTGTCATCATGAGCCATGTGATTTCCTCCATTCCATTTTGTCGTCCATGCGACACTTTTCGTTTAATTCGACATTTAATTGTAAATTCCTTCATATATTTGCAATAATATGAATTTTTTGCAAATTGTACAATAATTCACTTAAATAGGGAAATTGTTTACCATAAAGATAGAAAAGAGGTTCTCCCAAGGAGAACCTCTTTTCTATCTTTA
>DHRA01000010.1 GCA_002411145.1 Firmicutes bacterium UBA5324
TAGAAAAAAAGTCTGTGTGGAGTTACTCCACACAGACTTTTTTTCTATTTCCTGGTTTTATAAAAGATATCAGACAATGTGTAAAGATTCACTTAGTCAATTGCGTGGTAATCTTTATTACCGCAGGACCTAAAATAACGATGAATAGAGGCGGAAAAATACAGGTTACAAGAGGGAAAAGCATCTGTATCGGTGCCTTTTGCGCCTTTTGTTCAACCTGCTGTCTACGATTATTACGGATCGCTACCGCCTGCACCCTGAGAACGTTGCCAATGCCCACCCCCAGTTGATCCGCCTGCACCAGCGCAGTAACAAAGAGAGTCAGTTCTTTATTATCACACCGGGAACTCATGGCCTTTAATGCGTCTTTGCGAGTAACTCCCATGCGCATCTCCTGTAATGCCATGGTAAATTCATCTACCAAGGTGCCTTTCATCTTTTCTGCCAATTTGCCCAATGCTCCGTCAAAGCTCAAACCCGCTTCCACGCTGACCGTTACCAAATCCAAAACATCAGGCAGGTCTTTTTGAATCCGGGCCTGCCGGGCGGCAATCCGGCGGGAAACGATAAAATTGGGGAAAAACAAACCCAGCATCAAGCCATAGAAGATAAAAATAAATAATTTACTAATTCCCGCTTTTAATATAATAGCAAACAATAAGCTGCATCCTATGGCAACTACCGTCATTAAACCGTTAACGGCGATGAATTGCTGCGCCGTCAAACCGGCTATCCCTCCGGCCATCATTAGTCTTTTTTCTACTGTTTTCGTTAAATTATCAGGTGTCAAGCTCTTAAAATGCGCTTCGAAGGTTTTGCCCAGGGGTACCAGAATTCGTTCAGCGAAGGGTTTAACAGGCTCTTTTTCCACCACTAACATGCCGGAGTCCTGTTGAAAAAAGTTTTCGACGATTTTCAGACGCATTTCCATAGGCTGGGAGGCGTTTGTATACATGTTAATGATAAAAAACATTACGATCGCAAAAATCAAGCCCACAAGTACTGCAATAAGTAATATCATATTAAATCATCACCGCCTTTTACTCACAGAAAAGTATCGTTGGAAATTCGAATACCAGAAGCTGTCAATTTTTCAACAAATTTTGGCCGAATGCCGGTCGCTCTGAACTGCCCCACCACTTTATTCAGTTCGTTTTTACCCCTTTGCTCAAAGCGAAAAAGGTCCTGCAAGGTAATAATATCACCCTCCATACCCTGGACCTCCGAAAGGTGGGTGATACGACGGCTCCCGTCCTGGAGCCTGGCTTGATGGACAATCAGATCAATAGCAGAGGAAATCTGTTCACGAATGGCGCGAACCGGCAAATCCATACCAGCCATCAGCACCATGGTTTCCACCCTGCTCAAAACATCCCGGGGTGAGTTTGCATGCGCGGTGGTCAGCGACCCCTCATGCCCGGTATTCATGGCCTGCAGCATATCCAGCGCCTCACCGCCGCGCACCTCACCAACAACAATCCGGTCGGGACGCATACGTAATGCATTTTTGACCAGATCCCGGATGGTGATGGCTCCCTTCCCTTCAACATTAGCCGACCGGGTTTCCAGAGTAACCACATGGTCCTGCCGAAGTTGCAGTTCAGCGGCATCCTCAATGGTGACGATGCGTTCATCATTGGGGATAAAGGACGATAGGGCGTTAAGTGTGGTAGTCTTGCCGGAACCGGTTCCGCCAGAGACCATGATATTCAATTTCCCCATAACGCAAGCCCTCAATAGTGTGGCCATTTTTTCCGTCAAAGTATTGTACTTCACCATCGTAGCCATCGTGAGAGGATTTTTACTGAATTTCCTAATAGTTAAACAAGGCCCCTTCAACGCCAACGGGGGAATGATAGCATTGACGCGGGAACCATCAGGCAAACGGGCATCCACCATCGGAGAACTCTCATCGATGCGCCGGCCTAGCGGCGCCACAATTTTTTCAATAATCTGCAGCACATGCGCATCATCCCGGAACTGTACATCTGTAAGCATAAGTTTCCCCTCGCGCTCCACGTAAACATCGGTGCTGCAGTTGACCATGACCTCACTGACGGTATCATCCTTCAATAAGCCATCAATCGGTCCATAACCAAAAACATCACTGAGCACTTCTTCAATAAGCCTATCTCGCTCGGCCCTAAGTACCGGCACAGACTCCTCATCAATAACCTGAGTTGCAATACGTATCGCTTCAGCCTCAAGTTTTTTCTCGGCGTCTTTTTCATCGAGACGGCGATTTTTTATTTCATCAACCACCCGCTGATGAACACGGATCCGCAGTTCAGTCGGTGTGGACGTTTTCGCAGCTTCTCTCCCGGTAAGCATCTGTTTTTCCGGATTATGTTTTTCAGACAGTCGTCTTGACAACGACATTATATTCCCCCCTTACCTGTCAATGAAAGATCCTATAAAATTGACAATGTAACAACTGCTAATAACCATGCAATCACGCAGGGATCCATGTTGTGTTCACACACATTTTAAACTAATATTCAAAACTATTCTTTAATGAAACACAACAGATGTATAAAGACTTAATACACTGTGACCGAACTCCGTAAAAGCCAAAACGGCGGCGGCACATACTAAACCCAGGATGAGGGCGTATTCCGTCAACGCCTGACCATGTTCTCGGCGAATATCAGCATTCGTATCTTTCATGGTTCACTCTCCTTGCGCACAGCCTAATTCGAAAATAGCGACTTCTTAAAATTACCGCAAATAAATCGGACGGATAAAGCCCCCGGAAGACAATGCCGGGGGCTTCCGTTCTGGCACCTACGAACTCTTGATTTTCCCTGCAATATCCTTAACTGTTGCATCTATGTTCTGTCCGAGAAGCTGAAAAGCGCCATATACAAAAACCGCTACTAATACTAAAATGAGCCCGTATTCCGCCATGCCCTGTCCTTTTTGGTTATCCAAAGCATTTTTGGCACGAATATATAAATTAATTAATCTTGTCATCATATCACCTCCTTTCAGTGTTTTGGCTAGGCTATGATCTCTGCGACGGCAGCTAACGGGATTTCTACCAAAATTTCTGTGCCTGCTCCCACCCGTGAGTTAATTTCCAGTTCACCATGCAGCAGGCTGACTCTTTCCCGCATTCCAAGCAACCCAAAGGATTCACTATCCTTATATTTGTTATAGGGATCAAATCCTTTGCCGTCATCTTTGACCTTAGCCGTAACACGGTCATGTTGAAAATCAATCAAAACCTGCACTTCTGATGCTTCAGCGTGTTTTTCAACATTATTCAAAGATTCTTGAATAATCCGGAATAAACTAACCTCAATACGCGAATCCAACAGTTGTCCCTGCAACCCCGTCAACTTAACACTGGTTTGCAACCCTGATCGTTCCTTCAGGTTGTCGGCAATTTTCTTAACCGTAGGCACTAAACCAAGGTCATCCAGTACCATCGGCCGCAGGTCAAAAATAATTTTGCGGGTCTCCGTCAAACAGACGCGCACCTGCTGCCGCAATTCGAATAGTTCTCTTTTTGCCCGTTCGGTATCGATTTCTATCAGTTTTTCACAAACTTCCGCCAGGAAAATTACATTGGCCATGGCTTGGGCCGGGCCATCGTGGATTTCCCTCGCCACCCGCCGTCTTTCCTCTTCCTGGGCGGTAATGATCTTAAAACCGAAATTCTGGCTTTGTACCAAACCCTGGATTTTATCTTCTATTTCCCGCATGCGGTCAGCCTTTTCAACCAACTCACTCAATAAGGAACCTTGTGCTGCTTCCTGCTTTGTCACATATTCCAATAGACCGGCAGAGTTATTATTTTCAGCACGGACAATCCTGCAAAAATCCGTAAATTCCTCTTTGCTGGCTAAGGCCACCCGGCGTAAATCACACACTAAACTGCTGAACTCATGCAACACCGTTTCACTTTTATCCATTATTTCATCTCCCCGTTTCACGTGCTACACATCAATATCCACGATCTTTCGCATCCAGATAATGCCGACACCCATCAAAACCACGCCCAGCAAAGACATCAATTTCCCCAGGGGATGGACAATAAAGGAGCGTAAATACTCAGGATTAATCAAATACATGACTAACGTAAGCACTATCGGTAACAGGCACAAGACCACGCCAGACAACTTACCCTGTGCCGTTAAGGTGTTAATCCGCTGTTTCATGTTGATTCTTTCGCGAATGGTGAGCGAGATGTTATCCAGAAGTTCCGCTAAGTTACCGCCGACCTGACGTTGGATGAGAAAAGCGGTAACCATTAAATCCAAATCGTCGGTACTCACACGCCTTACTAAATTCACAAAGGCGTCTTCCGTAGAAATGCCGAGATTCATTTCCTTTACGACAATGCCGAATTCAGTGCCTAGCGGATATGGCATTTCCTTGGCAACCAGGTCAATGGCCTGCATGTAGCTATAACCACTGCGCAAGGAATTTGCCATCATCGTTAATGCAGGTGCAATCTGTTCGTCTACCAGTTCCTGTTTTTTCTTTCGTTTTCGCCGGGCCATTACTGTCGGCAGGTAATATCCTATAACGCCTCCGGCAATAGCCGAGAGAAGTTGTCCGCCACTCAGGCCAGCCAGCAGGAAAAAACCAAAAAACGCTAAGCCCAAAGATATGACCATGAATTCCGCCCCCGTAAAGGGCACGCCCGCCTGCAGGAGAAGCTGCTCTTGTTTCTTGGCCCAGGAAGTTGATTCGCAATAGGCGCTAAAACGTTTGATCATCACCCGCAAACCGGAAGGTTTGTCGGCATGCTCCTCCACAATAAGTCCCAAACGTAACCTGAGCTGCTGCTTGCTCAGGACATAACGCATCAGGACAAACAGCACCAGAAAAGTGGCTAAAAATGTGTATAATACGACTGTTAGCAAATAATCCCCTCCTGATTAGCGTGAAAACCCAAAGAGGCTTTTGAGACTAAACCCAGACTTTTTGCTCTTTTCCGGTTCTACCGGCTGTACACTGGCAATGGCACTTTTTTTCGTAACAACCGGCCTTTTTGCTGGTGAGTTTATGTACTCCTCATCACCGCTTATGACGTAATTTGTCAATTTAAGCAAAGTCTGGGCCACCGGGGTATCCGGATTACTAATCACAAAGGGCACCCCCTGGTTAACGGCGGTGACAACGGTTTTACCGTCACTGGGCATGAAGGAAAGGAATTTACGCTGCAGCAGATTTTCCGAATCCTGAATCGTCATGCCGCCAATGGAGTTGGCCCGGTTGAGAATGACTTTAATTTTTTCCGGCGGATATTGCAGCGATTCAAATATTTCAAGACATAGTTTGACATTTTTGAGTGTCGGCAAATCCTGGGAGGTAGCAACAATGATCAAATTGGATGCTTCCAGGATGCTGAAAGTAATATCATTAAATAAAGGAGCCGTATCCACAATGATATAGTCATAACTGTATTGTAATTGTTTGATAATCGCCGCCACATGGGTCGCGGTAACTTCATCGGCCTGCTCGGGCCGGGCCGGTGCGGCAAGTACCTTCACATTTTCGCGGTAATTTATCAGATACTTGTTCAACACACTGCTGTCCATATTATCGATATCCCGCACCAGGTCAGCGATGGTTACTTTCGGCACAATATCCAAGAAAAGGGCAACATCGCCAAATTGCAGATCTAAATCAAGAATACAGATTTTATTTGCCTCATCAAAGCCTAGCGCGGCTCCAAGATTCGTGGCAATCGTTGTTTTACCAATACCGCCTTTGGTACTGAAGATAGTCACTACTTTACCCAGGGTCGGTTCCGGCGGTGCCGCCTGCTGGGTAAACCTTTCCCGCCGTTTTTGTTCCCGTACGAAGATGTGCCGGATGCACTCCAGCAATTCATCGCCTTCGAAGGGTTTCACCAGGTATTCTTTCGCGCCGGCGGCCATGGCTTTGCGCAGGTACTCCTGTTCCCCTTGGACACTGACCACGATGACGGGACACTGGGGCATGCCGCCGGAAATTATTTCCGTGGCGGCAATTCCATCCATACCGGGCATGTTAATATCCATGAGAATGATGTCGGGTAACATGATCATCGCTTTTTTTATCGCTTCTTCCCCGGTCGCCGCCTCACAGCTTACTTCCATGTCCGTCTCCAGACTTAATAGTTTCTTAATATTGTCCCTTGTCGCCTGATTGTCATCAACCACCATGATTTTGATTTTTTCGGTCACCAGCTTCTCCCCCATCCATTCAACATAGTTGATTATTTATTTTTGCCTGCCCGCTTCTTATTCTGTTTGCTCTTTTAACACCTGTTCCCGCTCGGCCTGCTCTTTTTCCGCCTTCCAATTGTCCACTTCTTTCATATCCGGCGACAATTGGGGCACGTAGTCCTTCGGATCCAGAATGGTCGGCGTAAGGAGAATAATTAATTCCGTTTCATCCCGGGAAAAGGATTTGCTTTTGAACAGGGCACCGATTACCGGTAAATCCCCCAGCAGGGGTAGTTTCATGACCGACCTGGATTCCGTCGATCCATACAATCCGCCAATGGCCATGGTCTGTCCGGAGGCCAGGGCAATTACCGATTCCGCCTTGCGCACTGTGAGGGGCGGAATTTTTAAATTGCTGCTAAGCACCACCTGATGGGCACTGGACCAATCGAGGGCGCTGACTTCGGCCTTGATTTTTCCGTTAATCAAGCCGTCGGCATTGACTTCCGGCTCAATGTTCAGCTTGATACCATACTCTTTCCATTCCACCGTCACACTGCCGTTTTGATTGGATACGGGAATGGGGATTTCTCCGCCGACCAGAATATTGGCGCTTTCCCCGCTCAGGGTAACTAAATAAGGCTGAGATAGTACCTTGGCCGCTCCTGTTTTTACCAACGCATTCAACTCCGCGTTGATATCCCAATATCCGCCTAGTTTTCCAAGTGTTTGCCCCCACGGTTTGCTTCCGTACTTACCGATACCGAGAGCATTGTTCCAGGTTCGCCCCGACACACTTCCGTATTCCACATTTCCATCCTTGTCAAGTCCCGTTGGCACTCCATAATAAGTAACAGTATCACTCATCGGCGTTTGTCCGAAGCGAAAAGAACCGGGGGTGGAGGTGTCATTTCCCCATTTGATACCCAGATCTTTGGCTTTGCTTTTGCTTATTTCAATAACCTTGGCTTCGATTTTTACCTGCACAGGTTGGGTAATTTCCAAGAGGTTAACTACTTTTTCCCCATAAGCGGAAGCAATCTTTTCCGCCCGCAGTTTTTGATATTTGTCGGCAACCCGTCCTTCTATAATTACCGTTTTGCCAACCTTGGACACTCTCACCCCGTCTATGCCAAGAATTTTTCTGATTTCATTGGCAATGGGCGCATCATCGGCGGCCACTTCCACCACATAACTTGTCCTGCCCTGCCAGTTCCAAACGTGTAAACTAGTTCTGCCCGGAGCTTTACCGACCACCATAATCTCGTTGCCCGAAATGACCATGACATCGGCAATTTCCGGGTTAGCCACCGCCACCCGTTGAACCCCATAACAACTCAGAACCTGCGAACTGTTTACTGCCACTGCTATGGTATTTCCTGAAATCTCGACTTGAGCCTGACCTACTGTTTCGTCCGGTATTTCACCCTTCGCCGGCAAAACAAATATAAAACATAGTAATAATGAACAAATAATGACCTTTATCCCCTGACGAAGCATCTTTCCACCTCTTTTAACAGATATTTGAAAATAGTAACTATTCAACATAAACATCTTGAGTATTAGTACCCTTAATCACCGGAATGACTTTTTTGAACCCGTGATTATCCACCTTTGGTTTTACTCCCGAAGCGTTCGGGAATAAACTTTGCATCAGCCCGCTTAAGTTAGGCATAGGTACTGAAGATGGTGCAGGAACAGCGGGCGAAGAAACCGCTTTTACATAAACTGCATTACCTACCAGGTTGTCAATAGTTTTAATACCAACCTGAGCAAAACTACTGCTCATCTGCGGTCGAAGCGCCAAGGTCATCGTACCATTCTTTGCGGCGAGCCCAACAGATAACGCCTCATCAGGGGTAACCGCAAGCGTAACCATCATTAACTGAGAGTCTTTCGTAAGTGCACCTTGCTCTTCACGGGTGGGAATTTTGTTGGTTGCAAGGATGAGTATATTTTGCAGGATCATGTTCGCCACGGGACCTGAATTTGCTCCGCCATCCAAAACAGCAATAACATCTACATAATCACCTGGTTTAATCAGGCCTTGACCTACACCGGTTACGTCGGAAACAGCAATACTTATTGCCCGTTTGTCACTAGGTATGTAACCGCTAAACCCTCCGGATTTAATATCCAGTATCTTACCCTCCGTGATCTGTTCGCCCGCCGGAATAATCTGTTTGGCGTAACTGCCAACAACCTTTGTGCGACTAGTTATCGCACCCGGTACAACTGTTTGCCGAGGCACAACCATTTCTTCGATCATTTCTTCCGTGATCAACGAGTTCGCCAGTATTTCTCCTTTTGCCACAACAATAGTGGTATCTTCTTTGGACGATATTCCTGTCTGTACACTGTTCAAAAAATTATAGACAAGCGCAGCGACACAAATAGCAAGCACCAGTGCCAAAGTCAATAAACTCTTGTTCGAAAACTTAATCACAGGGACCCTCCTAACACTTATTATTGTCGTAATAATCTGATAAAGTAGATTACAATAAATCCTAACATGTAAATTATGTCATATTTGTTATAATATTGCAATATATTTCATCCATTTTTTGTATAAATATAGTATATTTTTCCGTTTTTGTGTTTAATTCTTTGAGTTTTATTGTAAAATTTATACAGGTTATTTGCAAAAGAATACCCATACAGCATGAATAATCATTGCATGTACGGGTTAATCCGCGTTTGATTCGGTAATATGTACTTAACCAATGATGCTTTGACCAGCCCCCTGTAGCTACTCGATTAATCTTACCGCATAACAACCAAAATAATCGTTTGTGGGATCATCGCTCCAATCTCCGACACCCACGTTTATTTTTTCGATAAATCGACCATACGCCCGATATGTTTTGTAATAATCATTTTTATCGACCCTTTTTAACCAAAAACCAACAAAGCCAATTATCTTCATGGGCGTTCCCTCTTTTGTGGTACGGGGAAGCAGTTCGTCCACCAGTGGTACAAGCATTAAACGGGCATCCCCAACCCTCGCCTTTTTATAATCTGTATTTGAATCATTGGACACCCTTTTGGCGAAGGCATCTACAGCGGATGGCCCACCACTAGACGGGTCCAAGTAATACATACTTTTCCCCACGTCGAATGGCTGTTTATAGCCACCCTCTAAATATTTAAGATATTGCTGCGATGTTTGGGACCCTTCTATTTTAACATTCATATAGTCGATTTCATACAGGTTTGAATTAGTCCAATCCGCCTCCACCCGCATAGTGAATTCGTGCGTATAATCAAACTTCGTCGCCTTGGGAAGCACAAAGGGTACAATCCAAGGTACGGTTTTCGACGGAGCAACCGCCGCCTTGGCATGTGCCGTTACTTCGGAAAGATTACCCAACACAGGGGATAAAATTAACGGAACTTTGCGGCTTAGGTCTACTGTAATAGCCGCATCTGCCACCCCCGTTATCGGATTGGTACCGACTTCGACTTTAACGATTTCGCTATCCGACACACCGTTCTTTTTTGCAACAGTTTTGGCATCCGCCACCGCTTGAGCCGTATCTTTCGGCAATCGCTGGCCACCACCCAACGCAGCCGCATCGGCGGCATTTGTCAAGCGTGTTTTTTCCAGATATAAGGAACTCATATCTATGGCCAATGCGGCAAATCCCAGTAAAACCGGAATAGCTACAACTGTTATAACAACAACGCTGCCTTTGTTATTACGCCAGTATCGTTTAAACAAGCCTCTCACTCTCCTTAGAAGTAAATTATTTTCCCTAGTTAATAACGCCAAAATATAATTATTAAAACATCATCGTACATGTGGCGGAAATACTCTCACCCGGTAAAACGGCTAGAAATATGGCTTTCATTGGAGTTAAGAAGTTTATTTTTTTTGTTACTGTGACGGTAACCGTAGATCCGGCAGCAGCTATCGTCGTATCATACGGCGCTTTCATCTTGATGTCACTGAAACTAATACCTACTGTATACGAAGCATCCTGCCTGTGAACAGCGTCTTTAATCTGCGTCTCATTTCCCTGGCCGATAGCTCTTCGTGCCCCTTCCCGCGCCGCCTCGGTGGCGTTATTGTACTGATGATACACGTTCCCGAAATCTGCAATAGCAAAAATCAACGTTAAGAGAATAGGAAGGACGAGAGCAAATTCGACAATACTCTGTCCCCTGATATCATTAAATTTCCTATACAGTCTAAACATGCAACAATTCTCCTCTCCACTATATTTATTATGCGATTCGATAATATTATTAAATAATTCAGTTGGTATAATAATATCCTAAATACAACACTTCTTTCCATAATCCTCCATTTATTTGGTGTTTTTTTTAAAATATTTATAAACGTTTAACCATACTCCTTCATGTTTGAGATAACGAAAAGCCTCCCCCATCGTAGAATTAACTACGATAGGAAGGCTTTTAATGATGACAAAAGAATTAATTTTCATTGTTAGATTACACAGCCCCAGCAAACTCTACAATTCCTGCAACTCCTTATTTTTTATAGAATTCAGCTTTGCCGGAGCCTGACATTGTCTGCCGAGTATATATAAGGCAAATTTTGCTTCAGCGTTTTATATGCGCGGGGGATTTTCCCATCACGGGAAAAATTAAGCTCCGCTAAACGTTTCTGTAGATCTGCGGTTTTGGCCGTCCCCTGGAATTCTTTACGTAAAATATACGCCAGAAAGGTTACATCATCATGTATTTCGCAAGCGTTCGGCAACGGCACAAACAATTCTTTCGTCGTACCGATAAACCTGATAAAGGAACAATGTTCCAAGCGATCCTTCAGTAAATCGACCGTCCAGCAAAAGCCCCCGGCAAGCGGAGGAAATTGCCGGGGATTGAACAAATCAGATTGCACGCGACCGTAGGGTACAATTTCATCCCGGAACCTTTTTAAAAGATTTTGGGCCCCTTTCTCCAGTTCAGCCTGTTTTTTTCCATTCCAGCCAAGTACGTCCGCATGTACGTATGTGGCGGCGGTACCGGATTGCAGCACGAAGATTTGCGGATTAGCCCGCAACGCATTCTCCAGGGCCTTCTCGGTCCAAAACCGGCGAGAGATAAATTCTTTTTTTAACTCACCACGCCCTATGGCCTTGCCAAGGTTTTTCAGATAGTCATCAAGCAACTGCACATTACTGGTTTCCGCACCGGTGTCGCTAAATTTCCCCCGGACATGAGGATACTGGGGAAAGGAAAAGCGCCCGGCGAAATGTTTCTCCATTAAAGAATACAGCGCAATGTCGCTCTCGATCCCCAATCGATTGCAGGCGGCCTGTTTTTGCATATAGAGCAGTCTAATATTCACTTGCTGGTTTTGTATCGATAAACTTATTTCCAGAAAGGTCGCCAAAGGTTCCATGCTTTCCGCCGTCACCGCCGGATAAAATTCCTTTAAGCCATACTCGCTTCTGGCGGTGCGGATAATTTGCGGGCTTAGCGTAATCGTCTGCTGTAAAGTATATTCCTTCCAGCCTCGCCGCCCCACAAACTCAGTCTGTAATTCACCGTAGGCAGTGTTATGACCCCTGTGCCGGATAAATTCCCCCAAAATCTCCGTATTTTGCTTGCTTTCATGTACATAAGCCGGATAGACATATGGTGTTTTGGGCATATAGAATTCCGGTCCGTAGAAATGCCTGAGACAGCCATATAAGGCATGCTCATTGGGAACGCCCCGCGCCAGCAGATATGCATGAAATTCGTGGAAGGCGGCATAGGCGGATAATTTTTCCACTCCCGCGGCAAATTGTCCGTGCAGCCAAACAACAATTTCCGCCAGATCGGCTTTCGTAATTTGCACATGGTCCCGGTGAATATATATCCCCCATCCCCACAGCAGCGCTTTCTGGGAATTTACGATCGATGCATATATATACCGGTCGTGTGCATGAAATTCCCCGGGGAAAACGCTGTCCAGCCGGGCGAAAAAACTGTCAAAGTCCCGATGCACGGCCAGACCTTCCGGATATTCTTTTAACAAACTGACAATTTTCTCACTCTTGAAGAGATCCTTCAAGATATAGCCGTCACCCCAGGTCGCCAGCAAATGCTCAAATACCACCCGCAGAAAGGCACTCACACAAGCAGCATGAAATCCTCTTTTTTGCACAAAGTCTTTCACGGTTTGTTCTATTGCGGCCGGATACAGAGGAAAGTCGCCAATTGCCTGCAGTTCATCCGCCAGTTGGTTTTGTATGGTTTCGTATTCCCCTTTAGTCAGCGAAGTGAGAAAAATCCCCGGCTCCATGACCGCTAAGCCAAAAATGTTGAAAACTTCATTTAGCGTGAACTGTTCAAAGGAATTTAGCGAGGAAAAGGCAGGCATGAAATTCCGCACGGGAATTAAACCGCCCAGACGGCTGACATCATTCAGCAGGTCAGCAACGGGGAAATTGTATTTTGCAAGCTCTTTCTGCCAGAACCGGGTGAGAATTTGACGTACCCGCTCCCGCGTGATTCCCAGGATACGCCCGACATCTTTCAGGGTTGGGTGTTTCCGCTCACTTAACATGCCATACTTAGACTCCAGGATGAGCGAAACGCGCTGCGCGTTTTTGGCGTTTTTATCCAGGGCGATTTTGTCAACACAAGACATGAAGAACTCCAACCGGGATTTAAGACCCGTTTCCGGGATGCCGGCAACGGTGGGAACACCTTCGTCCGGCGGTTTATTCCTTTGGGAAACCTCCAGTTTCTCCCGCAGCACCTTGAATTCTTCCAACACCTGCCGGGTACTTTTTATGCCCCTTCCTCCCGTTTGCTTCGTCAATCTTTCCAGATCATCGAGCACATGGGCCCACGAACCGTCCATAACCTTCGCTTTACCCGCGGCGTCGGTGTTTGCATTCTCCCCACCTTGAAGAGGCTCCGCGGGTTCTTTATCTTCGGCCATACTGGGCGAAATCCCCAGTCTTAGCAGTAGTTCATGCAAAGAAATTAACTCAAAACCACTCTCCTTAAAGGCCTTTTCAAAGGGGAAAGCATCCTGGTAGCGGGCAAAGGACAGTGAAGGCAGGCCGACGGCATCCTGTTCATAAAGAATGCCAAATTCCTTAACCTTTTGCAAAACATGAAAGGGAATCGCAGGCTGAAACAACTGCGCCCGTGGGCACGTTTTCCACAAATATAAAGACTCTGCCGGATGCTGCAGAATGGAGTAGCTTTCCAACCCGCCTTTGAAAACCGCCCCATAAAAGGCTAGTTGATGAAGGACCTTCCGGCAAAGAATAATATCATTATAATAACAGTTTTGCAGAATCCGACGGTCAACTTCCCCAAAAAAATCCAATCCATACTTCTCTCCAAGTAAGTACAGGGGATTTTTGTTTAAATAGGGCAGTCGCCTTTTCTGCATATGCCT
>DHRA01000008.1 GCA_002411145.1 Firmicutes bacterium UBA5324
ATGTGCAGGAAAATGTTTTGGCACAGGTGGAAGGGGTTTTTAATGAGCCGTCGGATACGGGTTTTCAGACAGTGCTAAACCGTTTTTGGGAATCACTGCAGGAATTGTCCAAAACACCGCACCTTGACGCGGTGCGTTCCACGGTGCGTCAGCGGGCGGTGGATGTGGCGGAAAGCTTTAATCACTCCTATAATTCCCTGATTCAGCAGCAACTGGATATTAACGAAGAAATCAAAATACGCTGTCAGGATGTAAATGATATTACCAAGCAGATACAAGATTTAAATAACCAGATTGTAAAAATTGAAGCAGTGGGCGACCATGCCAATGATCTGCGGGACAGACGGGATTTGTTGCTGGATGATCTCTCAAAGCTGATCAGCATTCAAGTCAACGAAAATCAGTACGGGGACGTAAGCGTCTCTACCCTTGGACAAACTCTTATTCAGGGAAATTATGTGGCGCAGATGACTACAACCTCAACCACCGGGCCCAACGGACAGGAACTTTTGACACCTGTGTGGGAGAACACGGGCGTGCAAATAATCTTTGACAGCGGTGTCATCGGTGGTCTTATTGATGCGCGGGACAGTTCCGTGCCCGCAGGCGACGGTAAAAACGGCGTCCAGGGCTATATCGATCAACTGAATTTACTGGCCAAGGCCATTATTGATGATTTTAACACGCAGAATCAGGCCGGGTTCGACTACTACGGCAATCCCGGTGGTGATTTCTTCGTGGATATTGCCGCGCCTACGCCGCCGGCAACCGTGATTAACTGGGCCAAGGATTTTGCCGTGGACCCGGCCATTTTGGCGGACGGCAAGCTTATCGCCGCCGCCGGCACCGCCGCAGGTGTGCCGGGCAACGGCGACAACGCCACGGCTATGGCCAATTTAAGCACCAAACTCAATACCACGCTCAATAACTATACCTACGAGGACTACTATAAAGGGATGATTTCCCAACTGGGGGTAGACTCCCAGGCGGCGCAGCGATTTAATGAAAATCAGAATTTGCTGATCTCCACTATCGAGAATCAGCGGCAGTCGGTGTCCGGGGTAAACCTGGACGAAGAAATGGTGGATATGATTAAATTCCAGAAGGTTTATAGTTCCGCGGCCCGCGTCATGACGACTTTTGACGAGATGCTTGATACGATTATTAATAAAATGGGACTCGTCGGTAGGTAAAAAGGAGGCTTAATATGCGTATAACCAACGGTATGCAATCCAATAGTCTGCTGCGCAGCTTGCAGGGCAGCAACGAACGATCCTATAAGCTGCAGGAACAGCTTAGCACGGGCCGCCGCATAAACAGGCCCTCCGACGATCCGGTGGGTGTCTCGCGCAGCCTTAAACTAAACCGGGATTTAAGTGAGAACGGTCAATATACAAGGAATGTCCAGGACGCCATGGCCTTTTTGGACGCCACCGACACCGCTCTGGGTGGTGTGGGGGATATTCTGCAGCGCATTCAGGAACTTGCGGTTAGCGGCGCCAACGATTCCTTGCCTCAGGCTTCTAAAAATGCACTGGCCGATGAAGTTGACGAACTGCTGGGACAAATGATTCAGGTGGCCAATACTACCCATAGCGGGGTGTATATTTTCGCCGGGGAAAAGGTGCTTACGCAGCCCTATGCGGCTGTCGGCGCGCCAGCCACGGGGGTGACGTATCTTGCTACGGAACCGGCGGGGTCCGGCCTGTTGAAAAATAATTTCGAGATTGCGCCTAACGTCACTGATAGTGTTAATTATACCGGCAGGGAGATATTTGGAGATGAGACGACGGCAAATAGTGTTTTTGACCATCTCATCCAGCTCCGTGACGCATTACGTACCGGCACAGTAACGGACATACAGGCCGTTGAGGGGGATTTAAGCGCGGATTTAGATGCTGTTTTAAGCTACCGGTCCACTGTGGGGGCAAAGTACAATAAAATGGAGTTGTCCCTCAATCGTTTGAGCAGTGCTAATGTGAATATTACCCAACAGATTGCCGACAATGACGATACGGATATTGCCTATGCCACCATGCAACTGAAACTGGAGGAGAACGTATATAACGCGGCATTGGCCGTGGGAGCGCGGGTTATTCCGCCGTCGCTGGTAGATTTCCTGAGCTAGGGGCGATCTATTATGGTTAATTTAGACATAAAAATTCAATGGGGGCAAATAGGTATCCGCTATACGCCTTATCAGATGGGCATGGATATCAAAGCTCCGGATATAGTGCTGGAAAAACGTGACCCGGAGCTCCGTCTGCAGGTCACGTTTCCCTATATCGTGGAGATTGACCAAACGGTCTGCTTCCAGGAAATCGGGCTTATGAATTTTATGGATGCCGCCCGTCAGGAAGCACAGAAGGGACAGGAGAATGCCTTGCAGGCCATCGAGCTTTATGCCCGGAAGGGGGACCGGCTGGCGCATATTGAGCATAAATCCGTGACAGTTGCGCAAGTGGCTGCGGAAGTACCTGAGCAAATCAAAGAAGTAAATATTGATATGGCGCCCAAATCCCGGCCGGACATCACCTTTCAGGAAGGTGAAATTCGCGGGAATTTGGTGTATGGAGACGTTAATATACGGTTAGATTCCGGGAATACAGGATATACTTTCCGCTATGGAAAAGTGGACGTTTTTCTGGAAAAAGAACCATTTGTCAAAATCATCCCGACAGGGCTGGTGTTTGATAAAAACGCATAGGAGGACCCGCGGTGAAAATACATGACGGTTTTTTGGGCGAAATAGAAATTACCGAAGCGGAAATTTTTGATTTTGAGGACGGGCTGCTGGGCTTTCCCGGTTGCCGGAAATTTGCCATCTTTGCCCTGACGGATTATCCGCCTTTCGTGGGTATGCAGTCTTTGGATGATCCGGCGGTTGGTTTTGTGTTAGTCGATCCCCGTTTTTTTGTTAAAGAGTACAAGCCGGATATTGCGCATACACAACTCCAAAAATTAGATATCCAATCTGCGGAAGAAGCGCAAATTTATTCAATTGTCGTACTTGATTCCGACGTAAAAAAAATTACGGCTAATTTATTTGGCCCCATTCTGGTAAATGCGCGGAAAAAAATTGCCGGACAGTGCGTGTTAACCAACGATCAAGATAAGTATTTGTTAAAGTATCCCCTGTACCAGACAAATACCCCGAAGGTGGGGTGAATCTATGCTGGTATTAAGCCGGAAAAAAGACGAAACGATCATCCTTGATAATAAAATAGAAGTACGCATTTTGGAAATTAAGGGCGATGTTGTGCGTCTGGGAATTGTGGCGCCGAAAGATATCAAAGTGTACCGGGGAGAGATCTTTGATGCTATTGCCGAGGAAAACCGGCAAGCGCAGCGTTCGGCGGCTTCCCTTGCAACCTTACAATCCATACTCCCTAAAACCGAAAAATAATGAAATATCGAGAAAAGAAAAGAAATCACCTTAAAAAACCCATTAAATTATCTAAAAAAGTAAAAAGATGCTAAAATACGTCGTATTCTGGAGATAAGCAATAATAACTGTTTGCCCGATAAATAATATGTGAGGGTTCAAACCGGCTATATCGTCCCAGCGGCCGATGGAAGATATAACCGGTACATAAAAAATGGGCAAGGATGCCCGAGAACAAACTTCAAGGAGGAAAATTAAATGATTATTAACCACAACATCAGTGCATTGAATGCCTGGAGAAACACCGGTATCCAGAATAACAACCTGGACAAATCTTTGGAGAAACTTTCTTCCGGTCTGCGCATCAATCGCGCGGCCGACGATGCTGCCGGTCTGGCGATTTCTGAAAAAATGCGCGGCCAGGTCAACGGTTTAAACCAAGCCGTGCGTAACTCTCAGGACGCTATTTCCTTGATCCAAACCGCAGAAGGCGCCTTGAACGAAACCCATGCCATCATTCAACGTCTCCGCGAACTTGCCGTACAAGCCGTAAACGATACCAATACTGCCTCCGACCGTGCGCAAATTCAAAAAGAAGTTAGCCAATTGGTTGTTGAGATCGGTCGTATTGCATCTACTACCGAATTCAATACCAAGAAACTGTTGGATGGCACCGCAAGCAACCTGATTTTCCAAATCGGTGCAAACAAAGGCCAAACCATGACCCTCAAAATCGGCACTATGAATGCCGCCAAGTTGAGCGTAAACGGTTTAACGCTCGGCACGAGCACCAACGCTGCTTCTGCCATTGGCCGTCTGGACAAAGCTCTGAGCGTTGTTTCCGCACAGCGCGCCAACCTTGGTGCGGTGCAAAACCGTTTAGAGCATACCGTTGCTAACTTGAACGTAGCTTCTGAAAACCTCAGCGCGGCTGAATCCCGTGTCCGCGACGTTGATATGGCGCTGGAAATGGCCAAGTTCACTAAGACTCAAATCCTTACCCAAGCCGGCACCGCCATGATGGCGCAAGCCAACATGAAACCGCAAGGTGTATTGAAACTGTTAGGCTAATATGTAGGTTCAAAATATTGTTTAAAACCGGCCGGCAATGAGCCGGCCGGTTTTAAATAACAAGGAAGAGGTGCACTATGAACGTTGGTGCAGTTAGTTCCTCGGCCGCAGCCGGGCTGGAGCGGGTTAAGGTTGAGCAAAAACCTGTTGTTTTGGCGGGATCAAACTACGAGACCACGCAAAGTGACAGCGAAAGCAAAGCGGAACTGGATAAAGCGGTTAATAAATTAAATAAAACAGCGGACATTTATAATCACGAGATCAAATTTACCATCCATGAAGAAACCCACCGCATTATGGTACAGGTAATAGATAAACAAACAGATGAAGTGATTTCGGAAATGCCCCCCAAGGTTATTCTGGATATGGTGGCCACATTCCAGGAAATGGTGGGGTTGCTTGTCGATAAGAAGGCCTAGGAGGTGAAAAAATGGCGATTCGTTTAAGCGGACTATCATCCGGACTGGACACGGATACCCTAATCTCCAAATTGATGGAACTGGAGCGTAAGCCGTTGGTGCTTATGCAAAATAATAATACGGTGCTGCAATCGCGCAAAACGGACCTTTCCGGCCTAAAAACCAGTTTATTTACTTTGCAGGGTAAAATAACGGATCTAACCTATGCCAGTACATATGCAAAACGGATAGCATCGACCACGGATGAGAAAATTGTTACAGCTTCCGCGCAGAATTCATCGTCGAATGCATCGTATAACATTAACGTCATCAGCATGGCTACCTCGACACGGAATACCGGTGCGGCCCTGGCTTTTGCCTCCGGGACGAAAGCCAGTATGGTTAGTACAGAGGAGTTGAATGTAGGCGCAGGTCTCAACGCCGCACCCAATGCGGCTTTTAGTACGGGTATGGCCGGGACCGGGCTGGAATCAAACGTTAATGCCGGCTATTTTATTATCAATAATGTACGCATTGATGTTTTAGCAACTGACACCATAAACACGATTTTGAATAAAATCACCGAATCCGGCGCCGGCGTTACGGCAAGTCTTGCCGGAGACCAAATTACGCTTACGCAAAAGACGGTGGGCGATACGCCCACTATCAAACTGGGTACCGATACCAGCGGATTTTTAACGGCGGTCAAACTCACCGGCGCTACGGTGACGCCGGGCGTAAAATCCGATGAAAATCGACTGCTCAAGGATACCGCGCTGGGAGCCGGTTTGACGAATGGCTATTTTTCCATCAACGGCGCATTTATTTCCGTGGATAAAGACAAAGATACGCTTGCATCGATCATTGATAAGATCAACCAATCAACGGTAGCGGGTGTCACAGCCTTTTATGACGCCTCGTCGAAAAAAATATCGCTCACTTCGAAAACTACCGGGGCAAAAAATATCGAGTTAGGCACTAACCCCGGCACAGACACATCAAACTTTTTAAATTCAGTCGGGCTCGTACCCGGAGGGCAAGTGGCGGGGAATCCGGCAAGTGTTGAGGTTAACGGTGTGGCGGTTACCGCAGAAAATAACACCGTTACGCTGAACGGCGTGACTTTTAATCTGAAAAGCGAAGGAACCGCAACCGTAACGGTGAAGAACGATGTGGATTCCATGGTCGAGAAGATTAAGGGGTTTGTTGACCAGTATAATACGGTTATGGATATGATTAACGCGGAACTCGCGGAAAGCAAGGTGAGCGAACCGACAACAACGGCCGAATTGACCAGTGGGAATCTGAAAGGTGATTCGTTACTGATCAGTATCCGTGCCAATTTGCGCAGTTTCGCTTACGCAAGCGTAGCATCTTTACCTTCTTCCATGCAGCAGTTGTCCCAAATCGGCATATCGACCGGTGCGGTCGGCAGTTCTTTGGAACAGGTGAAAAGCGGGACATTAGTACTTGATGAAGCAAAATTACGCAAAGCCCTGGAAACCAACCCGGAAGGAGTCGCTGCTTTGCTGGGTAAGGGTACGGCTTCAGTTACGGGCGAATCCTTAGGCAACGGTGATGGTACGAACACCACCTTTACCCTTGCGAAAACACCTGTCGCAGCTGCGCCGCAGCCTTCCATCACCGTGGACGGGGAAGTATATACCTTGGTGGCCGGAGACCCCAGTACCGTCGCGGGCAGCAAGGAGTACTCCATCAACTACAATACGGGCGTCATTACTTTTGGGATAGCGCCGGCGGCCGGTAAGGAAGTTAAGGCTACCTACGATTATGATGTTACTTCCGGCAGTGAAGCAGGTATTGCTGTACGTTTGAAGTCGGTATTAGGAGAACTGACGCGTGTAGGCGGTACCTTCGATGGGCGGATTGGTTCCAAAGGGTCGGTAACAAAGCAAATTTCATACCAGGAGAAACGCATTGAGGACATGGAAAGGCGCCTGAAAATGCGTGAAGAAGCGCTATATCGCCAGTTTACCGCCCTGGAAACGCTGATGAGCAAGATGAACAGCCAAAGCAGCTGGTTGACTGCGCAGTTAGCCCAGCTTCCGACTTCTTCAAGCGGTAATGAATAACATAAGTTAATAGCTGACATTTTATGTTGGCTATTATTTTCGCAACAAATGTTAACTATTGTATAGTTTTTCTTGTGGAGGCGAGGATGGAGAATTTACGGGGATTACAGACTGAAGCGCTGCTGCTGTTAAAACGGGAACAGGCATCCTATGCAAAACCGGTGAGTTCCGAATACATCGGCAAAATACTAAACATCACTCCTTCTTACGTACGCAGCCAGTTGGCGCAGATGGTACGTGAAAGTGTACTTGGCGTGCGCCGGGGGAATGGCGGCGGTTATTATCTAATCAGGGAGGAAATATAGCGATGGAACCATTTAATAACCATGAGATGTACTTGGCGGCTTTTTCGGAATCGCTTACGGATATGCAAGATTATCTTCTGCGCGTGGCTGACGGTTGTGAGCAAATTACACTCCTGATCCATACGGGAAATACAGGGGAGGCGATGGAAAATTTATCCCTGATCATTGAGGGCTTAACTTATGTGCGGACGCATATGGAAACGGCGGAGATGCTGCTGAAATTGGATTACGCAACCCTGTGCATTGAAAAAGGTGTTACGGTGGCTGTATTCATAAAAGAATGGGAACGGGTATGGCATGATATTGCAGAGGCCAGCTTGCATAAAGATTACTCCTTATTGGGAGATCTTGTCGATTATGATCTAACAACGATAGTTAAACAGGCTCAGAAATTAATGGCAATTTTCGAGCACAACGTTGCTGAAAGCAAGGTTGGGTAATCATGAAAAATTATGAGAAAGCAAACTGGCAAGTGTTTACAAAACACTTTGGCATGAAAAATCCGCAGATTATGGACAATGAGCAGCGGGTGGAAGTTCTACCGAGTCGTACCGGCGATCCAACCGCCAGAATCGTGACTCCGGATGAAACAAAGGTTTTTTTGCATAGCTCCATCGATCCCAAGCGGGAAGCCTACCGGTTGGCGGCAAGTACCGCGGTGAAATCCGACAGTATTCTTGTGGTGTATGGCTTCGGTTTAGGCTACCTGGTGGAAGCGTTGCTGGAAACAACTCCCCAAAGTGTGCCGCTTGTCGTCGTTGAGCCGGACAATGTATTATTCAGTACCGCACTCAAAGTCCGTGATTTGCGGGACATGCTCATCAATGAGCGTATTCACTGGATTATTACCGAGAATATCGAAGATGTCAAATCATATTTCTACGATATTTTTGAAGTGGCTAAATACGGGGGGATCGAGTATATCGGGCTGCCCGGGCAGCAAAGGGTGTATGAGGAATACTTTCGTAAATTGCCCAAAATGATCAAGGATGTGGTGAGTTTAAAATTTACCAACCTGGCGACATTGGTCAAGTTGGGGGCTGAACAAATTATCAATGCTTTGGAAAATCTGCCGGAGTATATTGAGAAGCCGGGGTTCAGTTCGTTATATGACCGGTTTAAAAATATACCGGTCATCATTGTATCGGCCGGCCCTTCCTTGGATAAAAATATTCATTTGCTGCATGAAGCAAAGGGAAGGGCGGTAATCATGGCCGTAGGAACGGCGGCTAAAGCGTTGCGCAAACACGGGGTTGTGCCTGATTTCATTATCACGGTCGATCCCTTGCATTGGAATTATGAACTTTTTAGAGGTCTCGAAACAGAGAAATATTGTCTGATTGCCGATATTCAAGCCCACCGCCAGATTATCGAGCACCACCGGGGACAATTATTCATGTCAAATTGCGCCAGCCCGATTGTGGAATGGTTCGCGGATGCCATGGAGGACAAGGGGCGGACGGTAACCGGAGGATCGGTGGCCAACGATGCGATGACCGCAGCCTATAAGATGGGCGCGAATCCGATTGTGCTCATCGGACAGGACTTGTCTTTCTCAGCTGAAGGGCGTACCCATGCCAGCGGAACCAATTATGAGAAAAGAGTGCATATTGAACAAGGCGAGCGGTCCTTCTCTGTGAAAGCAAACGACGGCGGACAGGTTCTTACAGATCGCGTATATTACCATTTTTTACGGTTTTTTGAGGACTGGTTCCGCCTTTTCCCTGATCGTACCTACATCAATGCCACGGAAGGCGGCGCGTATATCGAAGGGACCCAGGTGATGACGCTGCGGGAAGTAATGGATCGCTACTGCCTGGACCCGGTAGATGTAACGGCGGCAATTAATGCTGCGCAAAGAGAATATGTGCAGCCTGACAAACCAGCAATTATTGCACAAATCGATCAACGGCTCCAAGAAACGAAGCGACTGATCAAGGCGTCGGAGAAAGCGATTATTCAATTACGGAAACTTGCAGTGGCCTGTGAAAATGCGCAGGCTAAGGAGATGAATAAACACCTGGCCACGGTAAGGAAAATTTATGACGAGTTTCAAACTTATGAACACATTGTGCCCGCCGCCGAGCGATTTATTCATCAAGAAATCCACTCGGTGCTCCACCGCACCTATCGTGCAAACCAAGCTTCGTCGGATGATTATCGGGATGCAATCGCAGATTACATCTTGTATTACGGAAAAATGAAGTCGGCCGCCATCAAGCTAAAGGAATTAATTTTAGCTGCGAAAAGGCGGATAGTAAAGGGAGAAGGTGGAAAGGCACATGTCAGTGTATAATCCTTACCAGCAGTATAAACAAACCCAAATTAGTACGGCCAGTCAAGGCTCGCTGATTTTGATGCTTTATGATGCTGCGCTGCGGAATCTGCGTATCGCGATAGAGAGTGTCAATCATAAAAAAGGAAATGACGCGCATAATGCTTTGCTGCGGGCCCAGGATATTGTGTCGGAATTAAATATCGCGCTGAATATGGAAGCCGGGGATATTGCGCAGAATTTAAGAAAATTGTATACATACATGTATACCCGCCTTGTGGAAGCAAATGTAAAGAAAGATGCGCAAATTATAGAAGAAGTACTGGGGTTGATGTCAGGGCTACAGGAAGCGTGGGCAGGTATCATTCGCAAGCAAAAATCGATACCGGTCCAGGGAGGATATGATGGGGGAATATGACTGGGAGCACGAGTTGCTTACGCATTACCAAAACCTGCGCAAATTAGTAGCCGACCAAATACAATTGGTTGAAAAAGGACAGTCAGAACGTTTGGCGGACATAGTAGAGCAAAAACAAATAATCATCGACGCAATTGATACTATCGGGGCAGGTACAAAAACTCTGAGTCCCCAGACCCGGGCGGCGGTGCGTAAATATATATTTGAGATATTAGGCATGGAGGAAGAGATTAGGACTAAATTAGAAAAAATAAAAAACGCCGTGCAAAAAGAGATGGTGTTGCTGCGCACAGAAAATAATCTGCAGGAAAAGTACACCACCTTTACCGAACATTCTTATTTTTTTGATGAGAGTAAATAGCAACTGATAATTATCTTAGTTAAGAGCGTGTATTTGTGTTACAAATTCATGATGGAGTGATAATACCATGCTTAATAATAAGTCCGTTTTGATTACTGGCGGTACAGGCTCCTTTGGCAAGCAGTATGTGAAAACAATTTTACAACAATTTAGTCCCAAAAAAGTTATCGTATATTCCCGGGATGAGCTTAAACAATTCGAGATGCAACAAGAATTTAACGGGCCGGAAATGCGCTATTTTATTGGTGACGTAAGGGATGTGGCCCGGTTAAGCCAGGCGATGCGCGGGGTGGACTATGTGATCCATGCGGCTGCGCTTAAACAGGTGCCTGCCGCAGAATACAATCCCATGGAATGTATTAAGACAAATATTTACGGGGCGGAAAATGTTATTAAGGCGGCTATTGAGAATGAAGTTGAGAAAGTTATCGCCTTATCAACGGATAAAGCGGCCAGCCCTATTAATTTGTACGGAGCCACGAAACTGGCATCCGATAAGCTGTTTGTCGCCGCTAACAATATGGCTGGGGGACACAGAACGAGATTTTCGGTTGTGCGTTATGGAAATGTTGTGGGTTCGCGGGGATCCGTGGTGCCTTTTTTTCGCAAACTTGTCGCGGAGGGGGCAAAAGAGCTGCCCATCACAGATCCGCGTATGACCCGTTTTTGGATTACCTTACAGCAAGGCGTTGATTTTGTTTTAAAAAATTTCACGCGCATGCAGGGCGGAGAGATTTTCGTCCCGAAAATTCCTTCGATGAAAATCACGGATCTGGCGGAAGCTATCGGACCCGGGCTGGCGGCGAACATCATAGGCGTACGGCCTGGCGAAAAGCTGCATGAACTCATGTGCCCCGCCGACGATTCACACCTTACCCTCGAATTTCATGATCACTATGTGATTCGGCCGACTATTACATTTAGCATGCCCGTTGACTATACAGTGAACAGTATCGGGGAAAAAGGAAAGCCGGTAGTGCAGGGATTTGAATATCATTCCGGTACAAATCCTAATTTTCTGTCAGTGGACGAACTGCGAGGGATGATGTAATGATGAATATTCCCTATGCCCGGCAGGAGATCAATGAAGAAGATATTCAGGCGGTGGGGGAAATACTGAAGTCTGATTGGCTGACTCAGGGACCAACGATTGAAAAATTTGAACAGGCGGTGGCCAATTATTGTGGGGTAAAATACGCCGTGGCGGTAAACAGCGCCACTTCCGCACTACATATCGCCTGTCTGGCGGCCGGATTGGGACAGGGTAATGCGCTATGGACTTCGCCCAATACCTTTGTGGCATCCGCCAATTGCGGTCTGTACTGCGGCGCAACTGTTGACTTCGTTGATATTAACAGCCGTACTTACAATCTGGATCCCGCTTGCCTGGAAGCGAAGCTTCTGACCGCCGCCCAAACCGGCAAACTGCCCAAAATAGTAATTCCTGTTCACTTTGCGGGCCAATCCTGCGAAATGGCTAAAATTGGGACTTTGGCTAACGAATATGGGTTTACGGTTATCGAAGATGCATCCCACGCCATCGGAGGAACCTACAGGAATACACCGGTTGGCTCTTGCCAGTATTCCGACATGGCGGTTTTTAGTTTTCATCCCGTGAAGATCATTACGACCGCCGAGGGCGGGATTGTGGTAACCAACAGGAAAGATCTTTATGATAAATTAATTCTCTACCGCAGTCACGGCATTACCAGAAAACCGGAACTTATGACGGAGGAATCGCATGGTCCCTGGTATTATCAAATGCTTGAGCTGGGCTTTAACTATCGTATGTCGGACCTGCAGGCGGCATTGGGTGTTAGTCAAATGGCGCGTCTGGATGAATTCATAACGAAACGGCATCTGTTAGCAGAAAGATACCGTCAGGAACTTAAAGACTTGCCGTTAATTTTGCCGTGGCAGCAGCAGGATACCTATTCGGCATATCATCTCTACGTAATTCGTCTGCCGGAAAAAACAGCGCATACACATAAACAGGTGTTTGTGGACTTACGGGCCAGGGGCATAGGTGTGAATATCCATTATATTCCCGTTCATCTGCAGCCTTATTATCAGCACTTAGGCTTTAAAAAAGGTGATTTTCCTAATGCTGAAAGCTACTACAAAACGGCGATAAGTATTCCGATGTATTCTGCCCTTACGGTCGAGGACCAAAGTTATGTAATTTCTTCGCTAAAAGAGGTTTTAAAATGAAAACGGTGATTATCGTACAGGCGCGCATGACTTCAACCAGGCTGCCCGGCAAAGTATTAAAAGAAGTGTTGGGCAAACCTCTGCTGGAATACCAAATTGAGAGATTAAAGCGGGTTAAGCTGGCGGACGATGTTATCATTGCCACTACGGAAAACACTACGGATTTGCCGGTTGTCGCGCTGTGTGAAAAATTAAAGGTCAATTATTTCAGGGGCTCGGAGCATGATGTGCTGGCCAGGTACTATCATGCGGCCAAATGTTATGAAGCCGGCATTGTTATCCGGATTACCGCCGATTGCCCGGTTATTGACCCCCAAATAGTTGATAATATTATCCGGTTTTATATTGACAATCGCAATGTTTATGATTATGTTTCCACCGGGGATGATTCCTACCCAAGAGGGATGAATACAGAAGTTTTTTCGTTTAAGGTTTTGGAAGAGGCATTTGTTTACGCGGTCAAAGAGTATGAGCGGGAACACGTAACTCCCTATATGTATCAACATCCGGAGAAATATAAAGTGGGAATTTTGCCATATAAGGAAGATGAATCCCAGCACAGATGGACGGTCGACACCCCGGAGGATTTTGCCTTAATCAAGAAAATTATTGAGAACCTATACCCGCTAAAAAAAGACTTCGATTTGGAAGATTGTCTGGCTTTGGTAAATAGGTATCCTGAATGGAGTCAGATAAACGAACACGTAAAGCAAAAGAAGCTTGGCGAATGACAGACTATGTGCAAAGGGCTGTAAGGAGTGATATAATGCCGGTAAGTTTTGTTGCCGAGGTTTCCAGCAATCATCATCGCGATTTAACGAGATGCTTTCGCTTTATTGATGAGGCGGCAAGAATCGGCTGCTCGGCGGTGAAGTTCCAGCTTTTTAAAATAAATGAACTGTTTGCCCAGGAAATTTTAAGCAAAAAAGCAGAGCTGCGTGCAAGAGCAAAATGGGAACTTCCGGTGGAGTTCCTGCCTGAATTATCTCAATATAGTCATACACAGGGACTTGGGTTTTCGTGTACTCCCTTTTATTTGAAAGCAGTTGAGGAGCTATATCCATACGTTGATTTTTATAAAATTGCTTCCTATGAATTAATGTGGTCGGATTTGTTAACCGCTTGTGCCCAAACGGGCAAGCCTGTCGTTTTATCTACCGGCATGGCGATTTTAGAAGAGGTTTTACAGGCTGTAGAGACTTTGCGGAATGCCGGGTGTGAAAGGCTAGAATTATTGCATTGTGTTTCCGGCTATCCTACACCGGTTGACGATTGCAATTTAAAGGTCATTGAAACACTGCGCGAACGGTGCAAATGCCCGGTGGGCTGGTCTGATCACAGTGTGAAGCCTGGGATCATTTATCGCGCCGTCCACCGCTGGAATGCTTCGATGGTGGAGTTTCATCTGGATTTGGACGGTGAAGGAGAAGAATTTGCCACAGGTCACTGCTGGCTGCCGGAACAAATGAAAGCGGTTATCGCCAATGTTAATACCGGATTAGCAGCTGACGGTGACGGGGAAAAGAAGCCGGCGACAAGCGAGATGGCCGACCGGGATTGGCGGGCCGACCCGGTTGACGGGTTAAGGCCTTTGCGACATGTTAGAACGATGTATGAGAAATAGGATGAAATATTAATCAGAATAACTAGGAATAAAAGTTTTGGGAGGGATTAGTGATGCCTCATAATATTGAATGGAAAACAATTGAAACAAATTACCATAATGGTCAACTGAACAAATTATTGTTCAATTACCGGGAATGCCCTGTCTGTGGATCATTAAAGTCCCGTGGTGTTTGGGCTATAGAAGATTTTCAATTTTTCTCCGATTCCACGGTTTATCCCAAGCGCATAGATGTCAAAGTTCATCAGTGTGAAAGTTGTTTGGGCTTATATATGAACCCCTGTTTCTCAAACTTGGGCTTCCAAATATTATCCGAAGAAGCTACCCAATCATATGGATGTACTCCTAACGGAGTGAAAGAACAAATCGACTGGCTGAATGATCAGGGATTGTTGCAAACCGATTTGACGATACTGGATATTGGATGTTATGAAGGGGATTTTTTAAGACGGTTACCCTCAACAATGAACCGGGTAGGGATAGATATTGATTCTGTTGCCATTGAGCGTGGCAAGCAAAAAGATTCTTCGAAGCAGGTAACCCTAATTTGCAGTGACTTTGATAATGTTGAAATTGCCCATAGACCTGATGTAATAGTGATGTTTTATGTGTTAGAACATGTACCTAATCCAGTAAGGGTCTTAAAAAAGCTAAAACAAATATCACATGAGAATACCAGGTTAGTTGTTGAAGTGCCTATTTTGGAGACTGCTAAAACTAATGACATTAATGGTTTCTTTTCCGCACTTCATTTAACGCATTTTAGCAAAATCAGTCTAAAGAACTGTTTACAACGTTCTGGCTGGGAGATTGTGAAAGCACAAATGTGTGAGGGTTATAACGGGTATAGAGTAATGCTGAAACCAGCAAATGAAAATTTTGAAATAGAGTGTAATAAAACAGATAAATTATTACTTTACGAATATTTAGCAAGTTGGTATAAAGCATTAGCATTAGCGGAAGATAAAATTTTACAGATTCCTGACAATCAATCATGTGTGGTTTGGGGCGGAGGGTTACATACGGAATTTTTATATCAAACAACTTCTCTGTTTCGTGAGGAGCATCGCCGTACTTATTTGATTGTTGACAGTGACCCAAATAAACACGGAAAAAGCTGGCGAGGCATTAGGATATATTCACCTGAAATACTAAAGAAAATTAATTTAGAGGATACCGTATTGATTATCTCGAGTTATGGAAAACAAGAAGTAATATCAGAAGCCGCACGGAAATACGGGTTCTCTCAAAAACAGATATATAAATTATATGATTATGTACGTGTTTGCTAATTTTAACGCAAAATATAAAAACATGAAAGTTGGAATTAACCATGAGGAAGGTGTTGTTTATATGTGCTTGTTCTAGCAAAATTGGTTTTGGGCATCTAATGCGATGTTTGCCCTTAGCGGATGAACTGCACAATGCGTACGGCTGTCATATTAGTTTCGCCATGAAGAGTGATGCCAACGGTATAGCTATGGTGCGCGAACATGGGTATACGGTTTTTAACCCAATAGCATCAACGGATTTTTTCGACTATAAGCATTGGTTAAACGCAGCTATCGTGGAGGTTAAACCGGATATAATCGTGTTGGATATTAGAGATGATTTACCACGAAGTATATTAAGTTCCTGGCGCGCATGCGGCATAAAAATTGTTACGATTGATGACCCGAGTGAGCGGCGTTTAGATGCCGATTTGGCGTTTTATCCTCCGGTGCCGCAGGTGAGCAAAATGGATTGGACGGGATTTAGCGGACAGCTTTATACCGGTTGGGAATGGGTTATTTTACGCCCCGAGTTTTCAAAGCATTCGGCAAGTAAAAATATATATGATCGTTTGCAGATACTTGTCACTATGGGAGGAAGCGATCCGGCCGGACTTACATTAAAGGTGTTAGCAGCTCTTGATGGCCTGAATGAAGAATTTGACACAAAAGTAGTCTTGGGTTTCAGTTTTATGTGGAATGCTGAATTAGATGCGTTGCTTGGTAAAGCGGAGCGAGAATTTACAATTTTACGTAATGTGAGCAATATGGCGGAAGTAATGAGTGATGCTCATTTTGCAATTGCTTCGTTTGGAGTTACGGCATATGAATTAGCGGCAATGGGAGTGCCGGCATTGTATTTATGCTTAACGGAGGATCATGCGGAATCGGCTACGACTTTTGAACAAGCAGGCTTGGCGATTTCGTTGGGCAATTATGCGACGATTGATTTTGCCGGTGAGTTTATTGAGAAAACGAGGAAATTTTTAACCGATAAAAATCTGTTGCAGGATTTAACTCATAAAAATAACACCTTAATTGATGCTTGTGGCGCCAGAAGGATTGCGCAGACAATTTGTGAATGGGTGGGTGAAAATGAAAGAGTGGCAAGGACATAAGGGATATAGTCTTGATACGAAAAACGGATTTGAAGTTATTGAGTGTGAAGTGTGTAAGTTTAAGCATATAATACCAATTCCTACATCGGAAGAACTTACAGAGGTTTATCGAGACGACTATTACAAAACGGAGAAACCTTTATATATTACGCGAGCTATTGAAGATCTGGAATGGTGGAATACGGTTTATGCCGATAAGTATGCAATCTTTGAAAAGTATCTGCCGGCAAAAAGGCGACGTATCCTTGATGTTGGCAGCGGGCCCGGTTTTTTTCTCTTCTACGGTAAACAACACGGTTGGACAACGGTGGGCATTGAGCCGTCGAAGCAAGCTGCGCAATACAGCCGGGAAGAATTAAAACTGGAGATCATAGAAGATTTTTTGTCCGAAAAAGTTATTGATATACTGGGTAAATTTGATGTAGTTCATCTGAGTACTGTTTTAGAACATATTCCCGATCCGATAGGAATGCTTCAATTGACTAACCGGCTGTTAAATGAGGAGGGAATTATATGTATATCGGTTCCCAATGATTACAACCCCTTTCAACTGGCGGCGGTAAAGGAATATGGATTGCAGCCATGGTGGGTGGCCCCGCCGCATCATATCAATTATTTTGATTGTAAATCACTGGAAGCTTTATTAACGGTCAGTGGTTTTGAAATAATCCTGAGCGAAACCACTTTTCCCATAGACATGTTTTTGCTTATGGGGGAAAATTACATAGGCAACGATGCGTTAGGGCGTCAATGCCATAGAAAAAGGATGAAATTTGAAACCAGTTTGGTCAATGCTGGTTTGAATGAATTAAAACGCAAATTGTATAAGGTGCTTATCGAACACGGTATGGGACGTGAAGTAGTTGTCTATGCCCGTAAAAGATAGCCGTAAGGATGACAAAAATATATAAATAACGGGGGAGATACAACCATGAGCCTGTATGAAAAGCTTTATAAACCTGTTGTACCTAATGCAAATTATAATCCGTGGTTTAATGAGGATGCTTTCCTGAGTATTTATGAAAAGATTAAGGGACATACCTTAGTGGATATATACCGGTGTTATGAGTTGTGGGAAATCGTGAGACAATGTCTTCGGTTAGAAGGGGACTTGCTTGAAGTAGGCGTGTGGAAGGGCGGTACGGGCGCCTTGATCTGCAAGATGGCGGAATTAAACGGAGGTACAAGAAAGGTCTATTTGGCGGATACTTTTTCCGGCGTCCCCAAAGCCGGTGACAGGGATACAATATATAAAGGCGGGGAGCATGCCGATACTTCTGTTGATTTAGTCGAAAATTTACTCAAACAAGTGGCTGTGTCAAATTACAAAGTACTCGTCGGGATATTTCCCGAGGAGAATGGTGATTTACTTGCTAAGGAAACATTTTGCTTCTGCCATATTGATGTTGATGTTTACCAATCCGCCAAAGATATAAGCGAATGGATCTGGCCCAGATTGAAAGCAGGCGGCATGATCGTCTATGACGACTACGGATTTAGCAGCTGCGACGGAGTGAGGAAGTTTATTGATGAAAGAGGAAAAACATAAAACAGACCGGATTGTGATCCATAACTTAAACGGACACGCCATTGTTATAAAAATATAAAAAGTGCTAAATTCTTTGCGGTGTGTTTAGTTTTTTTAGGGAGGAACTCAAAATGGAGTGTTGTCCATATTGCAAGAAACCACAAACCGGCTTGGTTTTGCAAGTAAAGGGTTATCAGTATAGTGAATGTGACAATTGTGATTTGCTATATCAGAATCCTCAGCCGGATGTGGCTGCCCTGGAGCAGTTTTATGCCGGATATAAGGCGGTAAAAAGTCGTGAAGGTTGCGGATATCTGGATGAAACTACTTTAAGCAGATTTCAGACCGAGAAAAAACTGTCTATCAGTGAATTGGGTTTAGATCCCGCTTTGTTTGCGGGGAAAAAATTATTAGACGTGGGTTGTGCAAACGGAGCCTTTTTGGACTTGGCGGGCCGTTATGGCGCGGACGCGATGGGAATAGATGTGTCCGCTGAATTGATAGCCGAAGCGAAATCCCGCGGACTTAATTGTTCAGTTGCCACGATTGATGAGGTTAGGGGTAGTTTTGATATTATTTGCTTATGGGATGTATTGGAACATATCTGTAATCCAGGCGATTTTTTGCAGCAGGTTTCGGATAAATTGAATCCGGGCGGCATTCTATTTATACAGACTCCGAGATATGGACGAATCGCACGGCTCTTTGGTGCGGAGTGGAGATATTTACTGCCGGTGGAGCACGTCATTCTTTATTCCGTAGAGGCAATTATGAAAATATTGAAGGATTTCGGGCTGGTCAGTAAAGAATGGATTAGTTTTGGCAGCGGCTGTACAACCGGTGTTGTCGGTGGTGTGTATAAAAATGTTTTTGATAAACTTGCCAAAGAAACGAAAAATGGTGATACATTAGTGATATATGCCGTAAAGGAGCGATAATATGCAATTGAAAGATAAGGTGACCGCGATTATTGGCGGGACAAGCGGTATTGGGAAAGCTATTGCAAGTCGTTTTTTGCTGGAGGGCGCAAAGGTCGCGGCTACCAGCAGTAATCCGGCAAAGGTGGAAGCAACCGCTGCATTGATTAGCAAATATCATGAGCCTTTGATTTGTACAGTGGATGTACGTTCTGCCGCCCAATTGGCAACCTTTTATGAAAATGTTCGCCAAACCTTTGGACGTGTGGATGTTGTAATTAACTGTGCAGGAACGCATCTGAAAAAACCGACTTTAGAAGTGACTGATAATGAATGGGAAAATGTAATAAATATTAATTTAAACGGTCTATTCTTTTCTTGCCGTGAAGCAGGAAAAGTAATGAGCCGGCAGCAGTCGGGAGTAATCATAAATATAGCTTCGTTGGGGTCGTATGTGGCATTGCGTGATGCGGCTGCGTACTGCGCCAGTAAAGCGGGAGTATTGGCGCTGACAAAGAATTTGGCGGTGGAATGGGCCGATATGGGCATTCGTGTCAATGCAATTGTGCCCGGCGTATTTCAAACCGAATTGAATGCTAAGGCACTTGCCGATGAAGAGCGGCGGAAGACAATATTAAGCCGCACACCGATGAAACGATTTGGCAGGGTCGAAGAATTAGCGGCTGTAGCAGTCTATTTAGCTTCGGACAGTGCTAGTTTTACTACGGGAGCGGCCGTAAATATTGATGGAGGGTTTTTAGCGACAGGAATATGATGAAAAAGAAAATTATTATTTTAGGAGCCGGGCCTATGCAGGTGCCCGCCATTAAAACTGCAAAAAGTATGGGGTTACAGGTGATTGCCGTTGATCAAAACCCTAAAGCGGTTGGATTCGATATGGCAGATGTGGCTTTGCCGATTGATATCAAAGATGGTGAGTCCATAGTAAAATGGGCTATAGCCAATAAACACGCCCACAGTATTGCAGCGGTATTTGCCGGAGCAGATGTGGCTGTAACGGCAGCGTTGGTAAGTGAAAAGCTGGGATTACCGGGCATACCTGTGGAAGTGGCAATTGCCAGTAAGAATAAGGCAATTATGAAGAAAAGATGGCTGGCGGATGTCATTCCAACACCTTATAGCATTGAAGTGGCAAATGGTAAAGAGGCGGAAAAGGTTGCGGAGCGGTTTGGGTATCCGCTGATTGTGAAAGCGATTGATAATTCTGCTTCCCGCGGGACAGTTATTGTGACCGAGGCTGGTCATTTGTTAAATGCAGTCGAAAACGCAAAATTAGCTTCTACAACGGGGAGTTGTCTGATTGAGGAATATGTAACCGGCGAAGAACAAAGTGTAGAGACGGTTATGCATCATGGAAGACAAATTAGAGCAGGAATTGTTGATCGCCATTTCGACTTTTTTCCTTGTTGCATCGAAGTAGGTCATACCAATCCTACGAAATTGCCGGTGGATGTTCAGGAAGAAATTTACAAAGTGGTTGAACAGGCGGCTTTGTCACTGGGTATTACGTGGGGACCGGCCAAAGCGGATATGATTTTGACGAAGAAAGGTCCCATGATATTGGAAATGCCGGCCCGGTTATCAGGTGGATTTCATTCACAGTATACCACTCCTTTGGCTACGGGCATGAATCCCATTCGTGCTGTGATGCGGCAGAGTCTGGGTGATGAAGGATTTATGGAAGATTTAGCGGTAAAGCATCACAAGTTTGCAATGTGCCATGCAATTTTTCCCCAACCCGGAAAAATTAAAAACATTCATGGCTATGCAGAGGCGTTAAAAATTAAGGGCGTGGAACAGATATTTAATTTTAGAAATCCGGGTGATGAAATAATAAATTATCAAAATTGCGCGGACAGACCATGTTATGTCATTGTTTCGGCAGAAAACAGAGCTGAGCTGGCAGCTATTTTTGCGAGGGTAAAGTCAACACTAATTTTTGAGATGGAGTGAGATTTTTGGGCTTAAAAGTTTGTTATGACGGTCAGACTGAAATGTATTATAAAAGACCCGATTTTCCCCTTGATGTAATTTATTATTCACCCAAAACGCCCATGACATATTCCATTGGCGACGTTGGGCGTGAACATGTTTTGGTGTTGCTCGCCGGCGAATTGGCTGTGAGAGGTGATATTAATATAAACCTCAAACGTGGCAGTGTTTTTACGGAAGGGCCGGCTGCTTTGTATATCGGGCCAAAGAGAAAAATTGTTGTGCACAATCGGGATCAGGTTGAATTCGTAGTTATTGGTTGTGAAGCTTCAGGCGAAGGGGTGGTGCAGAGTATTGTGGACGTACCTCCTGAACGCCGTGGAAAGGAAGGCTATTTTAGAACCATATACAATATTTTACCGGAGAATTTTCCTGCGCAAAGGTTAGTGGTGGGAGAAACGATCAACGATTCTGGCAACTGGTCAAGCTTTCCGCCCCATAAACATGATGTGGATTCACCGGAAGAGGCATGTATGAAGGAAACATATTTTTTTAAAATCCGGCCTGAGACAGGCTTTGGTTTTCAACGGATTTATGATGCCGAAGGTGAGCTGGATGAAACATTAAGTATTCAGAATAATGATTTTGTCTGGATTCCGAAAGGATATCATCCGGTAGCGGTGATGCCGGGGCATAGTATATATTATCTATGGGCGTTGATTGGAAACAACAGACTATTATTACCAAATACCCACAATGATTTCAAATGGCTTCTTTAGCAGCCATTGGCCATAAAGTTCGGCGGAAAACATTTTATCAAGGAGTTGAAGCATATGAAACTCCGGTTATACACGATACATCATTTGAATTTATGTTTCTCATCAATAGAGGAAGAGCAGCGTCCTGATGTGATTCAAAAGTGTTATTGGCCGCTGTTGCGCTTGGCGGAAAATTTGCACGTACCCGTTGGTATAGAAACGCCCGCGTATACTTTGGAGGCGATAACCGGGATCGACCCTTCCTGGACGGAGAAACTTAAAGATTTATGCCGCAGGGGCTTAGTCGAATTTATCGGCAGCGGTTACGCCCAAATAATCGCCCCGCTTGTTCCCGCGGAAGTTAATATTGCCAACATTATGTTCGGCAATCAAATCTATGAAAAGCTATTGGGTTTTCGTCCGGGTATTGCTTTGGTAAATGAGCAGGCATATTCCGCCGGATTAATTCAGCATTATCTTGATACGGGCTATAAGGCAATTGTTATGGAATGGGATAATCCGGCTAAGGGTCATCCCGAATGGCATGGTGAGTGGCGGTATTATCCCCAGTATGCCTGCGGGGTTAAGGAAGAAAAGATCCCGTTGATCTGGAATAATTCCATCAGCTTCCAAAAGTTCCAGCGTTACGCCCATGGTGACATAGAAATGCTGGAACTGTTTCATTATCTCGCTTCACACATAGGAGAGGATGTTCGCTGTTTTCCGCTTTATGGCAATGATGTGGAAATATTTGATTTTCGTCCCGGCCGTTTTCATACTGAAGCTATAATGCAGGAGGAAAGTGAATGGATACGCATTGGTAGCTTATATGAGACATTAGCCAAGGACGAAAGATTTGAATTTATGCTTCCGGGTCAGGTGCTTGCATATCTTGCCGACAAGCAAGGAGGGAATGAACTGCGTCTGGAGTCGCCGGGACAGCCTATTCCCGTAAAAAAGCAAGGAAAATATAATATCTCACGCTGGGCGGTAACCGGGCGCGATGACCTGGGGGTTAATACGTTATGCTGGCGCATGCATGATACATTGATGACAAGAGAAAACGCGCAGTTGCCGTCGAAGGTAGTTAAGGTTGAAAATGCCATGCCGCACGAGGATTGGAAATGGCTGAGCTACTTTTGGAGCAGCGATTTTCGCACACACATTACGCAAAAACGCTGGGAGGTTTATCAGGAGCAACTCCATCACTTTAAAGACCGACTAAGCATTATTGACGCAAACTATTTGTTGCCAGAGCCGGATAAAGATGGATTGCAGATGGTAACTCCGAACTGCGCAGGGAAAATTGTTCGAAAAGGGCGTTTTCTGGAAATTAGAACAAAAAAGGTTGTTGTCCGGCTTAACTGTAAAAAAGGATTAGCGATTGACAGATTATGGCTTGATAATCTGGACGGGCCATTTTTATGCGGTACTTTAGAACATGGGTATTATGACGATATATCATTCGGAGCGGATTGGTACACCGGGCATACAGTTTTTGAGAGTATTGGTCAGCCCAAGATGACCGATCTGTCCCCTGTCGAGCCGGAAATTTACCGGGACTCTGAATCAGGTGATATCGTCATATGCGGAAATATCACAACCCCCTTGGGGACGATAAGAAAACGTCTACGTGTAGGCGACAATGCACCGGCTGTTGAAATGATCTTTGATTTCGACTGGCACAGTGTGCCGATGGGAAGTTTGCGTTTAGGAACAATAACGCTTAATCCGGAGGCCTTTGACAGAAACAGCATTTATTACCAGGTGAGTAACGGCGGCAGTGTGGAAACCTTTGCGGTAAATGATAAAGAGTTTGACCACGGTGGCGCGGTATCCTTCATGGTATCCACGCAAGGCGGGTTAGGAATTACCGACGGGCGGGTAATAATGGGTGATGCGAAACGGCGCATTGTGGTGAAGACTGATCATACTTTAGCTGCCTTGATTGGCTTGATGCAATATCAGAAAACGAATAGTAATTATTTTTGGCGCCTTTCTTTTTCCGCGGGGGAGACAGATGAGACACGCAGATTATATCGGCAAGGACCTTGTAAAATTCAATGGAAAGTATTGTTAACGGCCCAGTAGGATTTTTCCGATAAACGTCGAGCTATTATTTTTTGCTTGCTTTTTTTTCCCATTAATTTTATAATTTATATTGAAGAACTATTTGCTTAGGT
>DHRA01000083.1:0-7637 GCA_002411145.1 Firmicutes bacterium UBA5324
CCTGAAGAGAATAACAAGGTAACACCCACTTATCGAAGTGGGTGTCTTCAAAATTAGATAAATCTTACTGCTAAACAATAATTTTTGGGAAACGGCCTTAAGTGACGGGGCCGTTTCTTGTTATATTAAAAGCAGAGGTTGACAATTTGCTGGAAGAGTATTACAATCTGGTTAACGATCGTTAACCGGATTGGAGGAATACAGGTTGAGCAGGATGAAAATTTACTGTGTAATCATGGTGATATTATGTGCGGTCGGTTTGGTGGAAAGTCTGCCTTCCATTCCGCAGGATGCCGCTTATCATGTTTTTGCGGACAATAATACATGGTGGGGCATCACGAATACCGGTAACGTTATTTCCAACCTGGCATTTATTATTGCAGGTATGGCAAGTCTTCTGCAGCTTAAGCATCTGCCGAAGACAGCCGTTGTGCGCATGTGGAAATTCTTCTTCGGGACAGTGGTACTTGTTGGTGTAGGGTCGGCTTATTATCATTGGGGACCTTCAAATGATACTTTATTTTGGGACCGACTCCCCATGACGTTATGTTTTACCGCTCTAACGGCTTGTGTATGTGCGGAGCGCATTAGTGAAAAAGTTGGCCGGGTGCTCTTCGTTCCTTTGGTAGTGAGTGGGATGCTCAGCGTAGTCTATTGGTGGGTGACCGAGAAATATGGCTTGGGGGATCTGCGTCCATATATACTCGTGCAATACTTGCCCATGCTATTGATACCAATTCTGGTGCTGATATTCCCTAGATCAGATGTACAAAACAGGCCTTACTGGTTGTTGTTTGCCAGTTACTTAATCGCGAAAGGTTTTGAGTTGGCGGATAGTACGGTATTTAACCTGACGTTTCATATCATCAGTGGGCATACGTTGAAACATCTTGTGGCGGGGGCGGGTATTCTTTTCTTTCGCCCTGACATTCCGGCTGAAGCGGATGAGGAAAATTTTAGCAGAAGTCTTATCGTTTAAAGAATGGCATCATTTTTCTGCTTAATGCAAAGAACGACATATTTCGACAAAATGTGTGTAGTATGATATTTGTGTCTGAATTTAATTTAAATTCGCGCTATTATTAGGTAAATCTAAAGTTTTCTTTTACATTTGGCGAGGGGTAATTCAGTTTCGATGCAGGTGGCGGAGGCACCACGGCAGTTTGTCCAATTGCATTAGGGTAAAACAAAAAGGGAGGGAATTGGTATCTTGAGGTTTTGCAGAAATACGCGGTATTTGAAGGCAGGGCCCGCCGGAGCGAGTACTGGTACTTTACTCTGTTTAACTTGCTTATCAGTATTTTCCTGGGAATAATCGACGGCTTTCTTTTTGACAGTCAAGGTTTTGGTTTATTGCGGGGCGTTTATTCCCTGGCTGTTTTCATCCCTGGCTTAGCTGTGTCCGTGCGCCGTCTGCACGATACTAATCGCAGCGGCTGGTGGCTTCTTCTTGGCTTAGTTCCCATCGTAGGCTGGATAGCATTGATTGTCTTCATGGTACAAGACAGCCAGACAGGGGAGAATGAATATGGCCAGAATCCTAAAGGTCTGGCGGCGTAATTTTGCATTTACGGTGTCCCCGGGTGCACCTGTCCGCTTGGTGTAAAGGGTGTTGAATTTATATATTATAATTACTACACGTATGACAAAATACGGAAAAAGGTTGCCTGGCTGCTCCTCGCCTTCCTCCGAAATAAGCAAAAAACCGTGAACTTTAGTTCACGGTTTTTTGATCGTTGAAGAAGGTTTCCGGTGAAACTACGAGTTTACGCAACATACGATCCATGATGCTTTGGGCAAGATAATCCGGGTCGCCGCTGCTCATTTGTTCGCCAAAGTAGTTTTCTGTACGGCGCTGCGCGCGATATGCCCGTGTATCTGCGTTATATACCACGAGGCGGATAGTCAAATGGCTTTCCTGTAAATAGTCCCCTGCCAGGGTGACCAGCGTCCTTTCCCGCAAATCGGTGATGACGGCGCCGATCACAACATCCGCATGCAGCTTATCCGCCATTTCCCGCATTATTTCCGGTTTGAACTTTAAAGATGACCCTTCCCGGGCAACGGGAAGCGCGGCGCTTATCTGGTCGGCCGGAATCACCTGATAAACGGGCACGATATCGTTTAACGGCTTGCGAAACTTGGCATGGAGGGCCTCGGAAATCACTTTTTCCACGTCCGCGTCATGGGTCCGGGTTTCATTCATAACCGGTAAAATCACGATTTTGAGCGGTGCGGCGGCAGCGCAGGTGAGCGGGGCTAACAATCCGGCAAGGGAAAATATCAATAAGAACAGGCCGTATTTTCGCATTATATTCACTTCCGGTCGCGTTTTCCGGGCAGGCGCCCGGTGCTTTCATTATATAACTTTTCCCTTAATAGTAAAGATTATATATACCTGCCCTGTAAAAGGAAATTTGACAGGGGCGGGACCGGTATTTAGAATAATAAAGTAAGACTGAATTCAGGTGGGGTTTTCACTCCATCCATTTTGCCGAAATCAAGGTGAGTTATGCAAAGACAACCATTATGGACCCGGGAATTTTGGGGCATGAGCCTGAGCAGCTTTTTTCAATATGTCACCCATTACGCTTTAATCGTTGCCTTGCCGGTCTTTGTGATGGATACGTTGCAGGGGAACGATTGGCAAGCGGGCTTGACCATGACTTTTTTTCAGTTTGGCGCGGTATTCTGCCGTCCCCTGGCAGGGAAATGGATCGATGAAATCAAAAAAAAGACCATGCTCTTAGTGTCCTTAGGTCTGTTTTTGCTGGTTTGTATGATGTACCTGGGGGTGGGCGGGCTGTATTTTTTATTGCTGGTCCGTTTGCTTCACGGGGCCGTGTTCGCGACAGGGACTACAACAACAGCGACCGTGGCGGCATTGGTGCTCCCGGCGCGGCGCAAAGGAGAAGGTATCGGTTATTTCGCGATGTTTGCAAATTTAGCAATGGTCGTGGGGCCCTTCATAAGCTTATGGATTATGTCCCGCTATGCAGTGCGGGTATTATTTGCGGGCTGTGTTGTCTTTGCGTTATTGTCCCTTTGGTTTGGCGTCAGAAATAAGCTGCCTGATATTGCCGGCGAGACGGCCGGGAGAAGGGGGCGGTTGCTGGAATGGGACCGCTTTATAGAACCTAAAGCTTTGCCGGTGGCGTTGACCGGAGGCCTTTTGTTTTTTGCCTATACGGGCGTGCTCGTGCTTCTGCCGCTCTATGCGAAACAGCTTAATCTGTATCAGTATACCAGCGGATTTTTTGCCATTTTTGCCTTGGCGATTTTGACAACCCGGCCGCTCGTGGGCAAATTATTTGACCGGTCCGGCGCCAACACCGTGGTATATCCGGGGTTTGTAATGTTCGTACTTGGCTTAATCGGCCTAAGTCAGATGCAAGGTCCCTCCGGTTTATTTGCCGCCGGGGCTATTATCGGGGCGGGTTTTGGGGCCCTTACCCCCGCTTTTCAAACGCTGGCGGTACAATCTGCGCCGGGATACCGGGCGGGCGTAGCCACGGCGACATATTTCTGGGCGTTAGATATTAGTGTGGGTTTGGGTTCGATCTTGCTAAGCGTGTTGGTTACATACATCGGCTATGCCAACATGTATTTATGCGCGGGGGCGGTTGTCGTCCTTTCCGCCGCTGTGTACGCGTGCTGTGCGGGCAGAAGCCCGGGGCGGTGAAATGATTGCCGCAAAGGGGGCGGACGTCGGATAAAGGGAGGTTGTTATGTCTATCTGGGCGAAGTTTATCCAATACTATAAACCCTATCGCTGGTTATTTTTGACCGACTTGCTTTGCGCAACCGTGGTCTCCCTGGTGGACATTTCTTTTCCCCAGGTGCTTTATTGGCTCACGCATAATGTTTTTACCCGCCCGGGGGAGGAAATCAAGCCGGTGCTGGCGGTTGTCGCGGCGGGGATGATTTTGATGTACGGCATTCGCTACATCTGCCAGTTTTATATCACCACCTGGGGGCACATTATGGGGGCGCGGATGGAAAGCAATATGCGCCAGGATTTGTTTGACCATTACCAGCGGCTTTCCTTTTCGTATTATGATCGTAATAATACCGGCGAGATGATGTCAAAGCTGATATCCGATCTGTTTGATATTTCGGAACTCGCTCATCACGGGCCGGAGAACCTGTTTATCTGTACTTTGAAAATTATCGGTTCTTTTGCGCTACTGTTATTTATTAATGTAAAACTGACCTTGATCCTCATGGCGGTTACCGTAGGCATGATTTGTTTTAGTGTATATAAAAACAGAAGAATGAAAGCGGTTTTTCTGGATAACCGGCATAAGATTGCCGGCGTAAATGCCAGGGTCCAGGACAGCCTTTCCGGTATCCGCGTTGTAAAATCCTTTGCCAATGAAGATTTGGAACGGGAAAAATTCTGCAGCAGCAATCTCCAGTTTTTGGAATCGAAGGTTAGCAGCTATCAGGTCATGGGCAGTTTTCACGCAGGCAACGGTCTGTTTCAGGGTTTATTGTATACGGCGGTGCTGGTCAGCGGCGGCTATTTTATTGCCAGGGGTAATATGGAAGTGGCCGATCTTGCCGTATATGCATTGTACATCGGGATTTTTATGAATCCGATTGATGTGTTGATCAACTTTACCGAGCAGTTTCAGAAAGGATATGCCGGCTTTAAGCGTTTTATGGAGGTTGTTAATACCATACCGGAAGTTTTGGAAAAACCGGACGCTGTAACGCTTGCCCATATCGCAGGACATATTGAGTACAAGGACGTATCCTTTCAATATAATGAAAACACGGAAGTACTGGACGGCATAAACATCTTGATAGAAGCGGGAAAAACGGTGGCTCTGGTCGGGCCCTCGGGCGGCGGCAAGACAACCCTCTGTTCTTTGTTACCCAGGTTTTACGATGTGAGCAGGGGGGCGGTCCTCATAGACGGCAAGGATGTACGGGATGTCACGCTTAAGTCCCTGCGCAATGCTATTGGGATCGTGCAGCAGGACGTCTATATGTTTGCCGGCACAGTGCGGGACAATATCGCTTATGGAAAACCCGATGCCACGGAGGCAGAGATAATTGAGGCGGCGAAAAATGCCAACATTCATGATTTTATTATGAGCCTTGATGACGGGTATGACAGTTATGTGGGCGAGAGGGGCACCCGTCTCTCCGGCGGACAAAAACAGCGGCTGGCCATCGCCCGCGTATTTCTGAAGGATCCTCAGATCCTGATCCTGGATGAAGCAACGTCCGCTTTGGATAACGAAAGTGAGCGTTACATTCAGGCCTCGCTGGAACGTCTTTCGAAGGACCGGACGACCCTGGTAGTGGCCCATCGGCTTAGTACCATCCGCAATGCGGATGAAATTATTGTCGTTAACCACGGCATTCAGGAGCGGGGAAATCATGGGGAACTATTGGCCCGGGGCGGTTTGTATGCCAAATATTATAATATGCAATTCGAAGGACTGGATGAACTGTAATCCAATCTGCTAACGGGCAAAAAAACCGCGCATCCGGCGCGGTTTTTACTCGTTCTATGGGGGCTGATCACTGACCGGGGAGCGATTTTCGTCCAAGTTCACGCATCCAGGGTGGAGCCTGGATCAAAGATGATGAGGAATTTAGTTCCGACGCCTTCTTGCGACTGCACCTCCATTGTCGCATGATGACGCCGCACGATGCCCGCGCACACCGCGAGCCCCAATCCCGTACCATCACTTTTGGTCGTAAAGAACGGGGCGAATATTTTTGTTTGCAATTCGGGGGGGATGCCACACCCCGAGTCTGCAATACATAAGCAAACCATATTATGGGTGACACTCGTTTCTATCGTGAGTACTCCCTGCTGAGGCATCGCTTCCATGCCGTTGCGCGTGAGGTTTAAGAGCAATTGTTTGATTTCCTGGTCATTCAGGAACAGGTCGGGCAGTTCCCGGGTTAAGTTTACTTTAACGTCAATGCCCCGCTGTATGGCGTCCGCCTGTATAAGGGGGAGAACGCCCTCAATGACATGATGCAGGCTTTGTTTTTTCGGCGCTGACAGCTTATTTCCGGCCAGACAAAGGAAGTCACTGATAATCTGTTCGATGCGGGCCAATTCAGCCAGGACGATCCTAAACTGTTCCAGCATCCTGTCTGATGCCTTTTCACTCATCAATTGCAAGTAACCTTTAATAACCGTCATAGGGTTTCTGATTTCATGCGCTACTCCCGCGGCCATTTCTGCGACCAAATTCCGGCGGTCCAGGGTGGCTATTTTTTCTTTAAGCTCTTCATATTTGGTGATGTCATGGACGATGCTCATCGCGCCGGAAATAATATTTTTTTCGCAATCCCGGATGGGGACTGAACTGATTAAAAAGGTACTTCGCTGATTTTTTTGGTAAGAATTCAGGGTTTCTCTTCCTTTTAACGCGCTGTAAGACGCGGAGCTTTCCCAAGCCAACCCGGCGGCTTCCACCAGGTATTGTCCGGATTTTCCTAAAAAGCTCTCTTTTTTGAAATCAGGTATGCCGCCGGTGTACGCTCCGTTTATTGCGCTGACAACACCTTTGTCATCAAACAAAACAATGCCCACAGGGCATAAATTCATTAACTGATTTAGTTTTTTGTTTTCGTTTTTGTACTGGTTCAGACCCTGGACTAAAGGCGAGTACAATGTCTCCGCCAGCCAATAGGCAAACAATAAACAGACCGACAAAATACCCAGCGCCAAACCGGCGACAATCCGCAGTTGATGGTTGCGGTCGGCATAATAAGACTGCAGGCTTTTGCCGGTGAATAACATGCCCACCGGTTCGCTGTAGGGCCCTCTGATTGGTTTGTAACTGGCGACGAAGGGGAGCCCGTTGACGTTGGCCCGTCCCGTAAAATCCGCGCCCTTTCTGAGCACGGTCTCCACAATATCCGCACTTGCCTTAGTCCCGACAGCACGTTGCTCACCCATGGTTACCGTTGTGTTGACCCGGGTTTCTCCGGTGAATATCGTAGCTTCCACACCGTGCATGCGCTTTATGTTGTCCACCAGTTCGGTCCTGGTGCCGTCAATGCTGAGCGATACGGTACCTAAGACCCGGCCGCTGCTGTTGGTTACCGGTATGCTGCTGCGAATACTCAGCGGGGTCGCAGGCGTGGGTTCCACTGTGGAAACGGCGATGCCGGCCAGGGCCTGTCTCACCGCGAATTGGTCTGATATATTATCTCCTGCCTTCACGGCATGGGTACGGATGATCACGACTCCGTTTTCATCGGTAATAGTGCCGAAATCCATGCCTTCTTCCGCCATGACCGGGATTAAAATACGCCAGCACGCCTGTTGGTCTTTGGCCTCAATCGCTTCTGCCAAACCGGGCAGCGAAGCTACCATTTTTCCCGCCAGAAAGGTTCGTTTGTTTAACTGGGCAAAAGCGTCCGTCAGTGCCAAAACAGCAACTTCCGTCTTTTCCTGGTAGGTGGTAAACAAACGGTCACTTTGCATGACCATGATCGGTCCCACCGTAGTTAAGATGGCAAAGGTAACCACCAGTGACACCATGAGCATGATTTTCCTTTTTACACCAAGCGTAGAGAAGTTTTCGTGTTTTAGGTCACGCATCTGCTTTGACACCATCCTTGCGCGAAATGTGCTTCAGTGAACTTGTCTGGCTACG
>DHRA01000083.1:7859-8019 GCA_002411145.1 Firmicutes bacterium UBA5324
AAATTAGATTAAATGTTGGTAACTTTGTTCCTCCACCTAAAAACGCGTGGCCAGGGCTTAAAGTCCGGTTATGAATAATTGTCGGGAAAACCCATGCATGCATAATTTTCCCTTAAGGTACTTTCTATAGTACACGTCGCTTTCCTGCATTGTGTAATGC
>DHRA01000016.1:0-6086 GCA_002411145.1 Firmicutes bacterium UBA5324
CAATGAATTTAATCCCTATGTAAGAGTAAGATAGCGTATTGACAAATAGCGCTATTACAAATATAATAAAAAAAACAGCATGACTTTTCTGCTGATCAGAGAAACTGAAGGCTAATGCATATCTTTGTGATGTGCGTTAGCCTATTTTGTTTTTGGCGGGAAGACCCGACAGGGATGAATTACTGAGGGTCAGGCAAAGAGCCGGGATAGTTAAATAGGTGATTTGACTGGTCAGTAAACAGGCTGAAGGCAAAGATACTCCGGAGGAGGGATGTGTCTTTGCTTGTTTAGTTTAGGGCATATTGAGCAGTAACAATGACTGTTCTAACGCCTGGGCGGGGGCAGGGCCTTTGCCGTGCCGGCGGGTGCCCGGAAAAAATAAGGGAGTGATTGCTTATGTCCAAAATCGCCAATAGCATAACCGAACTAATCGGGGGTACGCCGTTGTTGCGTTTAAGCAGGGTAACGGAAAGAACACAGGCTACCGTTGTCGCCAAGCTGGAAGCATTTAATCCGGGAGGGAGCATTAAGGACCGTATTGGGTTCAGTATGCTAAAGGACGCGGAGGAAAGAGGGCTGATCAATAAGGACACGGTGATTATCGAGCCGACCAGCGGAAATACCGGGGTGGCGCTGGCCTTTATTGCCGCCGCCAGGGGCTATCGTCTGATTCTGACAATGCCGGACACCATGAGCGTCGAACGCCGCAACTTATTAAAAGCCTATGGGGCGGAACTGGTTTTAACCCCCGGCGCGGAAGGCATGCGGGGCGCGGTTTTGAAAGCGGAAGAACTGGCGGCCGTGACGCCCAATTCCTTTATTCCGCAGCAATTTAACAATCCGGCCAATCCCGCGATTCACCGGGCGACCACAGCCGAAGAAATCTGGCTGGACAGCGGCGGCAAAGTGGATATTGTTGTGGGCGGTGTGGGTACCGGGGGCACTATCACCGGGATTGGCGAAGTATTGAAAAAACACAACCCCGCCCTCCGGATCGTGGCGGTCGAACCCTTCGATTCGCCGGTACTGTCGGGAGGGAAGCCCGGACCACATAAAATCCAGGGTATCGGCGCGGGCTTTGTCCCTAACGTACTGAACCTGGAGGTAGTTGATGAAATCTACAAAGTAAAAAATGAGGAAGCCTTGGATATCGCGCGGCGGCTGGCCAGAGAAGAAGGAGTGCTTGTCGGCATCTCTTCAGGGGCCGCGGCCTTTGCGGCGATCCAAGTTGCTAAACGACCCGAGAATGCAGGGAAACTGGTGGTTGTAATTTTACCGGATACGGGTGAGCGCTATCTGAGCACGGTGCTCTTTCAGGAAATATAGCCCCATGGGCATAAGGAGGTTGATTTTATGTCTGACAGTAAACAAAAAAATGCAGCCGGCTCCGGGCCGGAGGCCAAAATAGTGGCCCGCAACATTAGAAGAGTCTATAAGATTAACCGATCAGCGGAAGAAGGTCCCGTCGACTTTGAGGCTATTCAGCAAATCGATTTAAACATTCAGCAGGGGGAATTCCTGGTTATCGTGGGGCCAAGCGGCTGCGGAAAATCGACATTTTTAGACATGGTAGCCGGTTTAGCACGCCCCACCTCCGGCGAAATATTCATGGATGGTAAACTGATTACGGGACCGGATCTTGACCGGGGGTTTGTGATGCAGGGTTACGCCCTGTTCCCCTGGCGCACGGTGAGAAAGAATGTCGAATTCGGCTTGGAAATTAAGAAAGTTCCCGCCCGGGACCGTAAAGAAATCAGTCAAAAGTACATTGAACTGGTAGGGTTAACGAACTTTGAGGACCGGTATCCCCACGAATTGTCCGGCGGGATGAAGCAGCGGGTGGCGATTGCCAGGGCCTTGGCTTATGACCCGGAGGTGCTGCTGATGGATGAGCCCTTCGCGGCGGTGGATGCCCAGACCAGGGAAGTGTTGCAGGAAGAATTGCTGCGCATTTGGGAAAAAACCAAAAAAACCATTTTGTTTGTTACCCACAGTATTGATGAGGCGGTGTTCCTGGCCGACCGGGTGGCGGTAATGACGGCTAACCCCGGGAAGATAAAAGAGATTGTCAATATCGATTTACCCCGTCCGCGGGACGGCATCCGTTCATCGGCCGATTTCGGCTGGATCCGGCATAAGATATGGGAATTATTGCAAAATGAACACTTTACCGCCGGTAAGAAAAAGCCGCAGGACGGGAACTATGCAGAAGCCATATCCTCTTCTGCCGTATTGTGAACATATTTGTGCAGCAGCCGATCAGTTAACTGAAGGCTAAGGAATTGCAGCCCAATTCCTTAGCCTTTTCTATTTTTGGGAAAAGTTGGTTTCTTATAAGTAATTATAAAATATAAATGGACTTACACCCAGTACTCTGTAAATTCTAAAAGTGCAAATTAAATTCGCGGGATTTTTTCGCAAAACAAGGCGGAGGAAGCGCGCATATCGAGCATATGTAAGCTGACAACAACGCAGCATTGCGGAAAAAGACCGTGATGGTAATTGTAGTTTTAGGGTTTACAGAGTACTATAGTCCGAAGGAGGTTTCTTAATAATGGAGGTGTATGCAATGGAGAAGGCAATCCGCCCCAAAATTATGCCGCGGCCGGTGCTTGAATTAATTGGCTATTCGCTGCACGCTGTGCAATATGGATTTATTATTTTAACGGTGCAAGACGGATGTGTAATCAGGATGGAGAGAACGGAAAAGTTTATCTTCTCGGCAAAAAACCGGAGCAGCTACGTTAAGCGGAATATTCCGCTGGAAAAGCATACCTTAGAGTCCAAGATTCTGCATGAACTTCAGGGCTTGCAGTATGGCCAGCTGATTATCCGGCTGGAAGACGGGAAGGTGGAACAGATCGAAAAAACAGAGAAAAAACGGATTAATGAATATCAAGGGCACGGAGATGGTATTTAGGCTGCAAACGGCGATGGAGGAGGAAAAACGCGGCCGTGTCATGGGTCTGTACTCCATGGCCGTTTCCGGCATGACACCCTTCGGGAATTTGTTGGACGGTTGGCTGGCAAGTCATATGGCGCAGTGGAAACGGTGTTTGCGGGCGGGTTGATCTGCCTCTGCGGAGGGCTGCTGTATTTTAACCGGCTGCCGGAAATACGCAGCCGCTTGAGCATGATCTACAGGTAAACGGGCCTGCCTGTTAAACCAGGAGTGATTTGTCCAGTCTTTTCAATTAGAAGGGGGAGGAACATATGTCGACGGAAACCTGCCGAACCGGTGCCTTGAGTTGTACGGCCTGTAATACTTATAATTGCAGCAAACTTAACAAAGAGTTTCCGGCTTTTTGCCTGACGACAATAAGCCGCCAGGGCGGTGATATCACGCAGCAGATTGAGGAAGTAACCGCTTTGTACCGGGAGGATCCCTTCGTCAGCAAAATTGCGCGGGCTGCCGCGGAGATCGAGGGAGAATATTACGGAAAGTACACCCGGGCGGAGGAAATTGTTGCTTTTGCGAAAAGGATCGAAGCGAAAAAAGTTGGTATTGCAACCTGCGGCGGTTTGATTAATGAAGCAAAAATTTTTGTTAAAATTTTAACCAAGCAGGGACTTGAAAGTTTTAGCGTCATGTGTAAAGTCGGTGCCGTGCATAAAGCGGCCATTGGCATTGAGGCCAAATATATCCGCGCTCCCCGGGGAAGCCACGTGTCAATTTGCAACCCGGTGCTGCAAGCCAAATTGTTAAATCAGGAAGGAACCGATTTGAATGTGGTGATCGGCCTGTGTGTCGGCCATGACGCGCTGTTTACCAAGTATTCCACGGCTCCGGTGACCACGCTGATTGCCAAAGACCGCGTCCTTGGTCATAATCCGGCGGCTGCGCTTTATACAACCTGTTCTTATTATAAGAAATTAGTCCGGGAAGAAAACGAATAGAGGAATAGATATGGCCATGAACATAACCTATGAAATCAGGGATGCTTTATATATTAATATTACCAACCGCTGCACCAATCACTGTGTTTTTTGTGTGCGGAGCAAGCAGGACGGCTTGATGCCGGGCGCCAGTCTGTGGCTGAAACGGGAGCCGAGTGTTGCGGAAGTGCTGGCCGCGATTGAAAAAAGAGACATGTCCCGTTACCGTGAAGTGGTTTTTTGCGGCTATGGCGAACCATTGTCCCGCGTTTACGATATTATCGAGATTTGTAAGAAGTTGAAAGCGCAATACCCGCTGCCCATCCGGATTAACACCAACGGGCAGGCTAATTTGCTTTACGGCAAGGATATTACGCCCCTGCTGGCCGGCTATGTGGATTACATATCCGTCAGTCTGAATGCGAAGGACGCTTACAGCTATCAGGCAATGTGCCGCTCCGAGTATGGGGAGGCGGCTTTTTCCGGCCTTTTGGCTTTTGCGGAAAGATGCAAGAAGCATATTCCCCATGTTGCGTTGTCGGTGGTGGACGTGCTGCCTGCGGAAGATATCGAACGCTGCCGGGAAATCGCCGGGAAAATCGGCGTTGATTTCCGGGTCAGGCACTTTGTCGGCTAATGCGGCGGTCGAAAATATCAGCCATAAGCCCGGTCTTTAGGGCCGGGTTTTATGTTTCTGCTAGAAAGTATAAGAGATTTTGACGAACCGCCAAGGACGCCAAGCGCGCCAAGGGTGAAAGATAAAATTCAAACAGTTCTTGTTCTATATATCCGGCTTGAGACTATCCAGTATTCCAACAATATTTGAGTATGGATAAGTTATGAGCCTTGGCGTCCCTGGCGGTTAGACTTGTTTAAGGCAATGAGCCCGGGGAAGTTTTGCATATTGACAACTATTATCGAAAAAAGTAAAATTAGAGAATATTTATCCGATAGCTAACCGATCCTAATACTTCCGCTTTTTCAAGCGGGAGAAAGCGTCGCTAAGCTTCCGGACCTGTGCCCCCTGTGGGTATAAGTTCGGCTAAAATTCAGATGGAGCTAAACTCCACCTGAATTAAGTCTCACTTTATGGCCTACTGGAACACTGGAGGCGGAAAAGGCATGCATTTTTTGTGCGCATCCTGAATCTGTCTCTTTTCTTTTCAAGTTTTTTCGCGCGGAGGGGAGTTGGCTAGATGGAAAAACAGGTCGTGATTCCTGTTGGTGGACAGCGGATTTCCGGCGTGCTGCACATACCTGAACATGCCGGCGCGGGGAAACTTCCCGCCGTGGTGATATGTCATGGTTTTATCAGCAATAAAGTCGGGCAGCACAGGATATTTGTGAAAACCGCCCGCGAACTTTGCCGGGCGGGGTTGGCCGTGTTGCGCTTTGATTATATTGGTTGTGGTGAAAGTACGGGCGAGTATCAGGATATTACCCTGCCGCAACAGGTGGCGGAAACCATGCGCGTGCTGGATTTTCTGGCGGCGCAGCCGCAGATCGACTCCCGGCAAATAACTCTTTTGGGTCACAGCATGGGCGGATGTGTCGCCGCGCATGTGGCGGGCAGCGATAGGCGGGTAAAAAGCCTTGTATTATGGTCGCCGGTCGCCAAACCACGGGAGGATATCGCAGGTATCATCGGGGAGGAACTTTCGCAAATCTGCCTTAATGGCGGGGGCGGTCATTATCAAGGCTTCGTCCTGGGACGGGAATTTTTTCTTTCTTTATCCAGGATGCTGCCCCTCGAAAAAGTGCGGGATTTTCCGGGCGATGTATTAATCATGCACGGCACCCACGATGTGGAGACGCCGTTAAGCAACGCGCGTCTTTACGAAAATGCTTTGCGGAACAGAGCTCAGGGCCGTTACACGCTTAAGCTGATTGAAGGCGCCGACCATACGTACAATTCACCCTTATGGGAGAAAGAAGTCATTGAGGGGACAGTGCAATGGCTGACATCGGGGACAGCTTACAATGTGATTAAAAAGGCTATTTTCTAAGTGATTTTCTAAGTTGATGTTGACACTCAGGGAATTACCATCTATAATATTACTTAGATTTGGTGCATCGGTACCTATTTTAATTGCAAATATACACTGAGATAATCGACCAGAGAACTGGAGGTTAACCACACAAGTGGTTAACCTCTTTTTTCTTTTTATCCGATGACTAACCCGCTCTAGAACTCCCGCTTCTGCAAGCGG
>DHRA01000016.1:6244-32567 GCA_002411145.1 Firmicutes bacterium UBA5324
TGAATCAAGTCTCCATTTATAAACCATGGGCTAATTTACTGTGAAAAAGGAGGTTCCTGGCAAAACCCGGTCTATTACATTAAAGAAGGAGAGATCAGTTATGACCAACTTAATGATGCAAAAATTAAAATCGAGGTTTGGGAGACTTTGCTTGCTTGCGGTGGCATTCTCATTGATGCTTGGCAGCCTGGCCGGCTGCGGTAAAAAACAGGATTCGGCGACGCAGGAGGCAAAACCGGTGGAGTTGCTTAATGTTTCTTATGATCCTACCCGTGAACTGTACAAGGAGTTTAATGAGGCTTTTGCCAGCTACTGGCAGAAGAAAACCGGTCAAACGGTTACTATCCAACAATCCCACGGCGGTTCCGGTAAACAGGCGCGGGCCGTAACCGACGGTTTGGAGGCGGATGTCGTTACTTTGGCACTGGCCTATGATATTGATGAATTGTCTGCGGCAGGACTGATTCCGGCTGATTGGCAAAAGCGGCTGGCCAATAATTCCACACCGTACACCTCCACCATCGTATTTCTCGTGCGTAAGGGAAATCCGAAGAATATTAAAGATTGGGATGATTTGGTCAAACCCGGTGTGTCGGTTATCACGCCTAATCCCAAAACATCCGGCGGGGCCCGCTGGAATCACCTGGCGGCCTGGGGTTATGCCCTGAAGAAAAATAATGGCGATGAAAATACGGCCAAAGAATTTTTAGCCAACTTGTACAAAAATGTACCGGTCCTGGATTCAGGCGCCCGTGGTTCAACCACCACATTTGTGGAACGGGGTATCGGTGATGTGTTTATTTCCTGGGAAAATGAAGCATTTCTTGTCACGAAAGAACTGGGCAAGGATAATTTTGAGATTGTGGTTCCGTCCGTCAGTATTCTCGCGGAGCCGCCGGTAACCGTGGTTGACAAAGTGGTAGACAAGAAAGGAACCCGCGCAGTGGCCCAGGCTTATCTGGAATACCTCTATACCGAGCAGGGACAGGAGATTGCCGCCAAGAATTTCTATCGTCCGCGTAACGAGACTGTTGCGAAGAAATATGCCAGTCTGTTTCCGCAAATAAGCCTGTTCACCATAGACGAAGTAGGCGGCTGGACACAGGCGCAACAGAAACACTTTAGCGACGGTGGTATATTCGACCAGATCTATACGGTGAAGAAGTAACAAAAAGGGAGTTAAACCATGCCTTTACGACCGCTGGAAATAAAGAAGTACAGTATATTGCCCGGCTTCGGCCTCACCATGGGATTTACCCTGATGTATATGGGTTTCCTGGTAGTACTGCCATTGTCTACAGTTTTTATCCAAACCGCCGGCATCGACTGGACACAATTCTGGAATATCGTTGCAGCCCCGCGATTGGTTGCATCGTATAAACTGAGTTTTGGGGCAGCATTTATTGCTGCCCTCATTAATACGATCTTTGGCTTATTGGTTGCCTGGGTGCTGGTGCGCTATTCCTTTCCAGGTAAGCGGGTTATCGACGGACTGATTGATTTGCCCTTTGCACTGCCGACCGCCGTCGCAGGTATTACCTTAACCACGCTTTACGCTCCCCACGGATGGCTTGGCAAGTATTTCACATTCCTGGCCCTAAAAGCCGCTTTTACCCCTTTGGGTGTGGTTATCGCCCTCACTTTTATCGGGTTGCCCTTCGTTGTGCGCATGGTTCAGCCTGTCCTGGAAACTTTGGACCAGGAAAGAGAAGAAGCGGCCGCCAGTTTAGGGGCAGACCGGCTGCAAACCTTTACAAAAGTGATTTTTCCGGAATTGCTGCCGGCGTTATTGGCGGGCTTTGCGCTGGCTTTTGCCCGGGCCTTGGGCGAGTACGGTTCCGTGGTTTTTATTTCCGGAAATATGCCCATGCGGACGGAAATTACCCCTCTGCTGATTATGACCAAGCTTGAACAATTCGATTATGCCGGGGCTAATGCGATTGCGTCAGTTATGCTCATTGTCTCTTTTATGCTGCTGTTGTTGGTTAACATCCTGCAGTGGTGGAGCATTAATCGACATACGGATCATTAAGGAGGCGAAACAAATGTCTGATCATATCGCGCTTCGGCCAGGCGCAGCGCCGGTCACAAACACTGTGGCGACAACAGAGCCGCCGCTCATTCGTTGGCTGTTGATCGGCATTGCCCTTGGCTTTCTTGGGCTAATGCTGATCGTACCGCTGATTGCTGTGTTCACTAAAGCCTTGGAAGCGGGAATGGCGCTTTACCTGCGCGCCATACTTGATCCCGCCGCCCTGGCGGCTGTTCGTCTGACTTTGCTTACCGTCGCCGTCGCCATACCATTGAATACGATTTTTGGGTTAGCCGCGGCGTGGGCGATTGCCAAATTCGAATTTAAAGGAAAAAACCTGTTGATCACGCTGATTGATCTGCCCTTTGCCGTATCACCTGTAATTGCGGGGCTTATCTTCGTGTCCCTCTTTGGGGTGAAAGGTCTGCTTGGCCCCTGGTTGGCAGCGCAAGGCCTGAAAATTATTTTTGCGCCGCCGGGGATAATTCTGGCTACGGTTTTTGTCACCTTTCCCTTTGTAGCCCGGGAACTGATCCCGCTGATGCATTCCCTGGGCACGGTCGAAGAAGAGGCGGCTTTAATCTTGGGCGCCAGCGGCTGGAAAACCTTCTGGCATATTACTCTGCCCAATATTAAATGGGGATTGTTATATGGGGTGATTCTTACCAGCGCCCGCGCTGCCGGTGAATTTGGCGCGGTTTCGGTTGTTTCCGGTCATATTCGCGGGTTGACCAATACCCTGCCGCTGCATGTGGAAATTTTATATAATGAGTACCAATTTGTCGCAGCTTTTGCTGTCGCCTCCCTGCTGACGCTGATGGCCGTCATCACGCTGGTCGCGAAGAGTATTGTGGAGTGGAAAGTGCAGCAGCAGCTGGAAGAAGCCCAGAAAAAGTAAAATGGAGCGGAGGCGGTGCAGATGAGTATCGAGATCAGGAATATAAACAAGCAATTTGGCTCATTCACGGCATTGAAAGATATCAACTTAAAGATTTCCACGGGAGAACTGGTGGCGCTCTTAGGTCCGTCCGGCTCCGGGAAAACGACCTTGTTGCGTATTATTGCCGGCTTGGAAGTGGCAAATCAGGGATGCATTCTGTTTAACGGCGAGGATGCCACCAGCAGGAATGTGCAGCAAAGACACGTAGGCTTCGTCTTTCAGCACTATGCCTTATTCCGCCATATGACCGTATCGGAAAATATTGCGTTCGGACTAAAGGTGCGACCGCGGCATACACGGCCTTCCGCCAAAGAAATTCAGGCCAAGGTGCAGCAATTGCTTGATCTGATAAAATTAGAGGGACTTGCCAACCGCTATCCGACACAGCTTTCCGGCGGACAGCGGCAAAGAGTGGCCCTGGCCAGGGCGCTGGCCGTGGAACCGCAGGTATTACTGCTGGATGAACCCTTTGGCGCTTTAGATGCCAAAGTACGTAAGGAATTGCGGCGCTGGTTGCGGCGGCTGCATGATGAACTGCATGTTACCAGTGTCTTCGTCACGCACGATCAGGAGGAAGCGTTGGATGTCGCCGACCGCATCGTCATCCTGAATGATGGTCAAATTGAACAAATGGGGACACCGGAGGAAGTCTATGAACACCCCAAGAGTTCATTTGTCTACGACTTTCTGGGGAATGTAAATCTTTTTCACGGACGGATTCATCAAGGCCGGGTAAGTATCGGCTCTATTGAACTGGACGTTCCTGAATATGCGGATGCGGTGGATAAGCAAGCAGTAAGCTATGTCCGGCCGTATAACATTGAGATTGAACGCGAAGCACAGGGACAGGAGTTTATCCCGGCCCGGATTCTCTTTATCCGTTCCGTCGGACCAATCGTCCATCTGGAACTGAAACGGGAAGACACGGGAGATTTGGTGGAGGCTGAGTTGAGTAAGGAACGGTATCAGGCGTTACAGCTTAAAGCGGGCGAAAACGTATTTGTTAAACCCAAGGATTTAAAAATATTTATTCATGAGGATTATTGCATTTGACCTGCGTACCGCGGGGCATATCCGTGCATTGTTATCCGACCCCGGAACACAGGAAAGAACGGCAACTCATCTTTCCGCAGCGGGACTTAACTCTCTTTGCTCCCCTTTACCAAAAGCCGGACAGCGGTTTTTGGTATTGACACTGTTTGAAATCGTATGGTAATATAAATCTAATTTAAGAGCGAACTTGGGTCATGCGCTGGCTGATTAGTGATACTGAAGGCTAAGGGTGCACGTTTGTGTATCCTTAGCCTTTTTGCGTTGACCGGAAGTCTGATTCCCTGCCTGGGCGGCGGGATAAGACCGTAGTTTGGGATGATGTGGGCTGAGCTGATCAGACATACTGAAGGCCAGAGCCGGAGAGGCTTTGGTCTCTTCTTTTTGGGCTCATGCCTGCGAAAAGTTAGGCGGAATGGATGGCGATTACCTGATGCAAGGGCATGTTACGAAAGAAAGTATTGTGGAAGAAGCGCGGCGGTTAGGCGCGGAAATGGTAGGCTTCGCGCCGGTGGAGCGCTGGGAAAGACACGGTGATTTACCGGAGGACTTTTATCCGCACAGCGTATGGCCGCTGGCCAAAACCGTCATTGTGCTGGGAGTGCCGGTGTGGCTGCCCATCGTTGAATCCTATCCTTCCCAGCTGGGGAGGGAACAATACACGGTGACCAACGAGTTGCTCGACGAAGCGGCGTATCGTTTGGCAGCCTATCTAAACCGCCATGGTCATGGCGCAATTAATATTTGCCGCGACGGCTACGGTGATTCCGAGATATTACTGGATAATCCGGCGGCGATATTCTCCCATGTGTGGGCCGCCCATTACGCGGGTCTGGGCCAGGTAGGCTGGAATCATACGCTTTTGACAAAAGCGCACGGGCCCCGGGTTCGTCTTGTTTCCGTGCTGACGGCCCTGGAACTGGCCGGTGATCCGATGCCCGGGGAGGAGTTATGCACCCGTTGTCTCCTTTGTAAAAAGATTTGCCCCGCCCAGGCCTTTACCGGCGATCAGCAAATGCGTTACGCCGCCATGGATAAAACGGCCTGTACGCGGAACGGCAGGCGCTTACGCCAGGCTTTTCGCAATCCCTGCGGCTTTTGTGTAAAGGTTTGTCCCGTGGGGGAAGACCGGAAAATGTTTCAGAGTACCAATCCGCAAATTTATTTTAAGGAGGGGAAAGATCAGGCCGGACAGACAGAGAACCCTGTATACCGTTCCTGGCGGCATATCCGCAGGTATGGCGGCAAACCGCTGGCGGAAGACCGGGGAGAAAAATAACGATGATACTTAAGGAGGACGAAACATGACAGCAAAAGGAAAAACACTGCGCATGGTAAGCTTTATCCTGGCCTTGGGTCTTATGGGCCTTGTTACCGCCGGGTGCGGCGGCAAAACTGCGGACAGTAAAACCCAGGACCAGAAAGCGGTGGTGGAATTTAAATATCCCGACAATCCCGCCTTCGACTTATTTTACATTGCCGATGCCCTGGGGTATTTTAAAGATTTGGGCGTGCAACCCAAATACGTAGGCAGGATTGCGGAAGGACAAATTATTCCCTCGGTGGTAAGCGGGGCCATTGATTTTGGCAATCGTCATACGCCGCTGGTTATTTCCGCCATCGCCGGCGGTGCCGATGTAAAAATTATTTCCGCGGGCACCAGGTCCACGCAGAATGCGCCGCATATGAAATACTTCGTACGTGCTGATTCCGGAATCAACGGGATCAAGGATCTGGTGGGCAAGAAAATCGGCATCAACAGCTTCGGTGCCTGCTCTGAATATGTGACGAAAAAATATTTGAAAGATAACGGCCTGGAAGATAAAGTGCAGCTTGTGCAAATCCCCAACGAGCAATTGGATCAGGCGGTTACGGATGGCTTGGTTAACGTATCGATTATTCATCCCCCCACCTCGGGCCGGGCAGAAAAATCACCGGTACTCCGTAAACTGTTCAGCGATTATGACATTGATCAAGGCATCAGCGGCATGAATCCCTTCACGGTCAACGGCAAATTTGCCAAGGAACACCCGGAAGCGCTGAAAACAATTGTCGGCATCCTGGCGAAAACCGCAAAATGGGTCAACGAACATCCCGATGATGCACGAAAAATCATTGCCGACCGGCTGAAACTGGATGTCAACCTGGTGGAAAATTATGGTTATTACAGCGATCAGGTCATCCCCCAGCCGGAAATTCAGTACTGGATTGACCGCTTGGAAGCAGAAGGGAAAATCCGTCCGGGACAGATCAAACCGGCCGATGTTTATACCAACGAGTACAATCCGAATTTCAAACAGTCTTAGTGGTTAAGGGAAAAGGGGGTGGCAGCGTGGCGAAGATCCTTGCCCAAAATGTACAAAAAATATTTAAAGTGAGAAATAATGACGGTTCAGTGGAAAAAATGCTCGCCTTGGACAATTTCAATCTCAGCGTGAATCAAGGAGAGTTTCTGGCCATACTGGGTCCCAGCGGTTGCGGCAAATCAACCTTTTTGAGCATGCTTGCCGGTTTAACCGATTATGACGGCGGCAGGGTGGAAATTGACGGTGAACCGGTCGCCGGGGCGGACCAAAACCGGGGCGTAGTCTTTCAAAGCTATGCCCTGTTCCCCTGGCGCACAGTGTTGGAGAATGTGGAAATTGGCCTGGAAATCCGCGGTATCAGGAAAAAGGAACGTAAAGAGACTGCGCGGGAGTACCTGGCCCTGGTCGGTTTGGAAAATTTCGCGAACAGGCATCCGCACCAGTTATCGGGCGGCATGAAGCAACGCGTGGCTATCGCCCGCGCCCTGGCCTACAAACCGGATATTCTGCTGATGGATGAGCCCTTTGCCGCTTTGGATGCGCAGACCCGGGAAGTTTTGCAGCTCGAATTGCTGCACATCTGGGAGAAAAGTGCGCAAACAATTGTGTTTGTCACCCATAGTATTGATGAAGCAATTATCCTCGCGGACCGGGTGGCGGTGATGACGGCCAGACCGGGCCACATAAAGCAAGTCATGGACATCTCCTTAAGCAGGCCCCGGACCGAGGAATCCCGCAATTCAGGACACTTTGCCGAATTACGGCAGTACGCCTGGGCTCTAATCAAGGACGAAGTGCATGCCGCCCAGGCGCTCGCCAAGCCGGGCGCCGCTGGCGGCAGCCGTGAGCCGCGGTCCGAAAAAGGGGGTAAAAATTTTGAAAAAGTGGGTTAGTTACGCCAGTGGGATTACCGGGCGCAGCCTTGGCCTTATTCTGCTGCTCATCATCTGGGAGATAGCGCCCCGGGCCGGTTGGGTGAATATTGCCTATATCAGTCCCCCTTCAAAGGTTTTTCAGGCCTTGGTAGCATTGCTCAACGGCGGCGATCTGTGGGTGCACACGGCCAATAGTTTAAAACGGGCCTTGGCCGGACTGGGGGCGGCGGTCCTTGTCGGTACCGTTTGCGGCATATTTATCGGCTGGTTCCGGCGGGTGGAATACGCCCTGGATTTTACTTTCCAAACTTTCCGTCAGATGTCGGCCTTTGCGTTGTTTCCGATTTTCATCTTGCTATTCGGCATCGGCGAAGTCTCAAAAATTGTGATCGTTTTTTGGGCCTGCCTGTGGCCGGTTTTATTGAACACAATTAACGGTGTGCGTAATGTGGACCATGTTCTTATTGATTCAGCCAAGTCGATGGGGGCCTCCCATACCTTTATCTTTACGAAGGTGGTTTTACCGGCTGCCGCGCCCGCCATTTTCACCGGCATCAGGCTGGGCGGCTCCTACGCCATTATGGCCATCGTCGCGGCGGAAATGATTGGCGCCCATTCCGGGCTGGGCTATTTGGTCCTGTATTCGCAGGAAACTTTTAAAATTCCCGAGATGTACGCGGCCATTGTCAGTTTGGCCGTCATGGGGCTGGGACTTAACTATTTCCTGGCTTTTCTGGAGTCGCGGGCAGCCGGCTGGAAGCGGTATGATTCCGCCGATGCTTAAGTTTCGACACCAATCTAAAGGGGAGGCTTATAACAATGCCGATTACAAAACAGCAGATTACGGAATTCGCGCAAAGCCTGGGAGCCAGTATGGTAGGATTTGCGCCGGCGTCTCGCTGGGATGAATATAACGAAGTTGCTGAACCATACCGGCCCGCGGCCCTCTGGCCGGAAACGAAAACCGTGATTGTCCTGGGGGTGCCGGTACTATTGCCGATCATCGAGACCACCCCTTCCATTTATTACGTGGAGCAATACGATACCAGCAACATTCTGCTGGATCAGATTGCCTACCGGTTAGCGGTTTATCTAACGGAAAAGGGATACGGGTCCATCTTTTTCCCCCGGGACGCCTATGGCGATATTCAAATCCTGGTAAAAAAGCCGGAGGCTGCTTTCAGCCATGTGTTTGCCGGTAAATATGCCGGCCTCGGGACGATTGGCTACAGCCATGTCCTGTTAAATAAGCAGTACGGGCCCCGGGTCCGTTATGTATCCGTATTTACCCGGCTGGAGGTGGAACCCGATGCCGTTCAGGAACATGACTTGTGCACAAAATGCGGGGTATGTCAGAAACTGTGCCCCGCGCAAGCGTTTACGACCCGCGACGACCAGCTTATCGCCCTGATGGATAAACATGCCTGCGCGCGGCACCACGCTCAGTTGCGTCAGGAACACCGCTATCCCTGCGGCGTTTGCGTTAAAGTCTGCCCTGTGGGGGCAGACCGCAAAATTTTTCACAGTACGAATATCGGACTATATTTGCAGGAGAAAGAGACGATTAGCAGGGACCCCGGCCATCCGGCATATAAAAGATGGGTTCATATCCGCCGGCACGGTTCCGAGGGGGAGCGGATATTTTAAGCTACAACTTGAGGAGGTGTAACCATGTACAATCTGACAGAGGGCGGGCGAGCGACCTTGGAAACCGCCCCCGGGAAAGTGCAGTCATTGGCCGGTAAAAACGGTTTTCCGGCTAAAGTTGGCCTGTTTTTCCCGTTCATTGCCTCTCTGTTGCTGGTTGCGGAACATCTGTGGCTGCCCAACAGCCACTTCATGACGTTAAAACCCTATTTCCGCTGGTTAATTTTTACCCTCACGGTTACTTTGGGGGTGACGGCCTTATATGCGTCCTTGAAACGTGAGGGAACAAAGGGCGTAAAAAGCTTTGCCGGGAAGGCGCCGTTAATTACTGTTTTGCTCACGGGGATTATTTTATGGGACGTGGTGACGCTAAAATTTGGGTTGCTGCCGCTCCCTTACTTTCCTTCGCCTGCCGCGGTGGTGGGCGCGCTGGTGACGGAGCGGGAGATTTTAGCCGTCAGCGTCCTTTACTCACTGCGTTTGTTATTTATCGGCTATGGCCTGGGCATCCTCATCGGCCTGCCGACGGGTCTGCTGATGGGGTGGTATCCGCGGGCCCACTACTGGCTTAATCCCGTATTGCGGATGATTGGCCCCATTCCGGCCACAGCCTGGATACCGATTGCCATGGTGATTTTCCCGACAAGTTTTATCGCCAGTGTGTTTTTGCTGGTGCTGGCCTGCTGGTTTCCCATTACCGTCATGACCATGTCGGGCGTGGCCAATGTAAATAAAAATTATTACGAAGTGGCCCGCAGTCTGGGGGCCAGTGAAGCTTATCTGCTGCTGAAAGTTGCCTTGCCGGCGGCGATGCCGACCATTTTCGTGGGGCTGTTTATGAGTCTGGGGTTCGGGTTTATCACCCTTATTGTGGCGGAGATGCTGGGGGTTAAAGCCGGCTTAGGCTGGTTTATCACCTGGGCCCAGGGGTGGGCGGAGTTCAGTAAGGTATATGCCGTGTTGATTGTGATGGCCTGCTTATTTTCCGGCCTGATTACGCTGCTCTTCCGCGTACGGGATCAGGTTTTATCATGGCAGAAGGGGTTGATTAAATGGTAGTCGGCGGCGCCGCGGTACCGCAAACCGCATTCCCTGGGGGGGCAATTTCCGTTAAGGGGGTGCATAAACACTTTCTGGATCCCCAGGGCAACACCGTCGTCGCCCTGGAGAATGTAAACCTGGAAATCCAGCCCGGTGAATTCATCTGCCTGCTGGGGCCGAGTGGCTGCGGGAAGTCGACATTGCTCCGGCTGATCGCCGGTCTTGATGTTTCCGGCCAGGGTGAAGTGCGCCTGGACGGGGAGGAAATTTCCGGACCGCATTTTTCCCGTGGCCTGGTATTCCAGGATCCGACGCTGTTTCCCTGGCTGACGATTCGCAAAAACGTGGCCGTGGGGCTGGAGGCGCGCGGTATATTGGCGGCAAAACAGCATGAGGTTGACGATTACATACGGCTGGTGGGGCTGGAGGGTTTTGAAAATTCCTATCCCTATCAGCTGTCCGGCGGGATGGCGCAACGCGCATCCCTGGCCCGGGCCCTGGTAAACCACCCGAAGGTTCTGCTGCTCGATGAGCCGCTGGGGGCCCTGGATGCCTTTACCCGCATGCAGATGCAGGATGAACTGCTGCGGATCTGGGAGGCCCGGGGGACGACGATGGTGTTTGTCACCCACGATATTGATGAAGCGATTTATCTGGCGGACCGGGTTGTCGTCATGACCCCGCGCCCCGGAAAAATTGCACAAATATTTGAGATCGGTATTGCCCGTCCGCGCAATAGAAGTTATGCGGGTTTGTTTGAAATACGCGCGCGCATTCTCGAATTGCTGCACCTGGTGGAGCGGCAGAAACCCGAATACTATTTGTGAGGAAATCTTAAAGGAGGAGAAGACCATGAAACAACGCTGGTTGGCCCTTGCGCTGACGGCCATCATGACTGCTGGTTCCGCATGGGCGCTGGTGGGTTGCTCCCTGAATAAGAGCGGGGCCCCGGCCACCGCCCCCGGTGAATTGAAAAAGGTGAAGATCGGTTATTCCGGTGGGGCTTGCGAAGCTTTTTTGTTTACCGCTTATGAAAATGGCTTTTTTAAAGAAGAAGGTCTGGATGTGGAATTGGTCAAGACGGATTTTGAAACCCTGAAGGAGTCGCTGGCCACCAATAAGATTCAGGGAGCCAGCGGGATGGTGATGAAATGGATAAAACCCTTTGAACAAGGGATTGATGTGGCCTTTACCGCCGGTATTCATACCGGTTGCATCCAAACCCTGGTGCCGGTCAACTCACCCATCAGCAGTGTCGCCGATTTGAAAGGGAAAGTAATCGGCAACAACGGCATGGGCGATGGTCCCATGGTTTTCACTGCCCGGGCGTTGGCCAAAGCGGGCGTGGATTATAAAAAGGATGTCCAATGGAAAGCCTTCCCGGCCACGGAACTGGAAGGGGTGCTGGAACGGGGGGAAGTGGATGCTATTACCTTGTCTGATCCGCTGGCGCAAATGATCGTGGAAAAGGGTAAAGCGCGTAAATTGGTAAATACGGCCGACGATCAGCCCTATCATGACGAATATTGCTGCATGTCCACGATCAGCGGGAAATTGCTGAAAGAAGATCCGGCGACGGCGGCGGCCATTACCCGGGGGATGATGCGGGGGGCAAAATGGGTGGCGGAACATCCGGACGAAACGGCCAAACTCATTGTGGAGAAGAAATATATTCCCGGCAATCCCGAGTTGGTGGCCAAACTGCTGAAGAATTACAATTATGTTCCGTCCGTGGACGGCGGGGAGCAGGCCGTGGATAACGCCGCCCGTGAGACTAAGGCGATTGGTTTGCTTGATCCCCTCACGAACATTGACGAGTTGAAGAAACGGGTCTTTATCCGGCTGAAGGGAGTTAACTAGAAAGCGGGTCGACTTAGTTTTGACAAGTGTAATCAAGTATGCGTCAGGGATTGCACAGCACTTTTTTCAACTACGGTAAGTCGTCTGGAATAAAAAGCAAGGAGTGATGGCAAAGATGGGCTACTTTGATCAGAAGGAGCCGCCCCGGCGGGAACACCGGCTGCAGGCCTGCATCGCCGATGGGGGAACATTTAGTGAGGTAGCCAACCGGCGGATGCGCTGCTGCCTGCCGGACGGAGAGCGAACCTTTGCCCAAGGCAATATCTGCCTGTTATTACCCGCCCTGGGCATTATGAATACAATTCCCGACAGTGTCGTGCTGATGCATAGCGCCATCGGCTGCGGTTCGTCCGCCCATGCCGGCAATGCCGGGGTGCGCGCGGGGAACAATGCCCGCTGGGGGGTATTAAAAGACGGTACGTGGCTGTCCACTGCGCTCACGGAGAGTGATGTCATCTGCGGCGGCGAGGGAAAACTGTCCGCCGCCATTATTGAAGCGGACAAACGCTTCCAGCCCGCCGTCATCTTCGTGGTCGCGGGCTGCGTGCCGGGCATCATCGGTGACGATATCGACGGAGTGTCGGAAGGCGTTCAGTCCCAGGTGGCCGCCCGCATCCTCCCTGTCCATTGTGAAGGCTTTAAGACCAAAATCTGGGCCACGTCCTATGACGCGGTCTACCATGCCATCGGACGCACCCTCTTGAAAGACGCCGCGCCCCGCGCGGCAAAAAGCAGTAACGCCAGGCCGGTCGTTAACCTGTTTAACGTTTCTTCCATGGGCCGGCCCGACGAGGTGGAACTGAAACGATTGTTGGAGTTGCTCGGCCTGGAAGTTAATATATTTCCCGTTTTTGCCGAGCCGGCTAAAATGGCGCAGATAACGCAGGCTGATTTATCGGTCAGCACCTGCCCGACCCACGATGATTACCTGCTGCGTTATCTGCAGGAAACCTGCGGCGTGCCATATATTCTGAAGCATATGCCCATCGGGATCGCCAATACGGGGTTATGGCTGCGGGATGTGGCGGCGTTTTTCGGCTTGCAGGAAAAAGCGGCGGCCATCATCGCCCGGGAGGAAACAGAGCTGGCGGCGGCCCTGGCCGAGTTGACACCGGCCTTTGCCGGAAAAAAAGTGTTTTTGAGTGCCGGCGAGTTTCGCGCCCTGGCCACGGCCCTGCTCATGGGCGAGCTGGGCTTTGAGATTTCGGGGATACGTGCTTTCCATCATGATGAATTCGCCGCACCGGAATATCAAAAACTGGATCAGGCGAAGAGTAAGGATTTCCCCCTGAATATCGCCAATTGTCAGGTTTTTGAAGAAGCTAATTTGCTGAAACGCACGCAGCCGGATGTCTTCCTGGGCCATATGAACGGCAACGGCACGGCGGCAAAGCTCGGGATTACGACAAGTGTAATCTATAATGTGGGTTTACAATACGTGGGCTACAAGGGGGCCTATGAACTGGCCCGGCGCTTGTACCGGCAATTGCGCAACCCCGGCTTCAACCGCAATATCAGCAAATGGACGGTTTTGCCCTATAAGCAGCAATGGTACGGGCAATATCCCTTTAGCCATATAAAAGCAGCCGGAGGTGAGGTGGATGGCTAACTTAACGGAACGACCCCGCCATACCTGCGCCCTGGGTGGCGCCATCGCCACCGCCAGTGCCTTGCCGGGTACTATTCCCGTTTTGCATGCGCCGCCGGGTTGTGCCAGCAATACGACCTGGACCCAGGCCGGCGGTTGCGGGCTGCAACTGGGGGGATACTGCGGCGGGCTTAGTATGCCGGGCACGAATATGCAGGAACGGGAGGTCGTGTTTGGCGGCAGTGAACGCCTGCAGGAACTGATCAAAAATGCCCAGACCGTGATGGAGGGCGATCTCTACTTTGTGCTTACCAGTTGCGTGGCCGAAGTAATTGGCGACGATATCGGCGCCATCGTCAAGCCCTTCCAGGATGAGGGAATTCCGGTGATTTACGCGGAAACCGGCGGCTTTAAAGGGAATTCCTATACCGGGTACGACCTTACGCTGCAAAGTCTCTGGGAAAATTTTATCCCCGCGGCGGCGGAGCGTGTGCCGGAGAAGGTTAACCTATGGGGCATTCCTCCGTTTTTCGACGCCTTTTGGCGGGGAAACCTGGAAGGTCTGCGGCAGCTTTTGCGCAGATTGGGCCTGACCGTAAACACTTTTTTCACGGCGGAGGATACGCTGGCAGGCATCAGGGAAGCAGGGAGCGCCTCCCTGAACATCCTCGTATCCGATGGATACGGGACCGGCGCTGCGGAATTGAGCCGGCAAAAACACGGTATTCCCTACGTGGTCAGTCCGCTGCCCATCGGTCCCGCCGCCAGTGATGAATTTCTGCGCAGCGTGGGCGCAGCTTTGGGCCTGGACCGGCAACGGGTGGAAACGGTCATCGGGGAAGAAAACCGGCGGTATTATCGCTACCTTGATACCTTTGTGGATTGCTACAATGATATGGATTTGCAGCGTTATGCCGCAGTGGCCGGGGATGCAAACTATGCTCCCGCCGTCACGCGCTTTTTAGCCGATGATCTTGGCTGGCTGCCGGAGGTGGTGGCTGTGAGCGATGTTTTGACTGAAGAGCAGGAACGCGCCATCCGGCAGCGGCTGGAAAAGCTGTCCTCGGGCTTGCGGCCCAAGGTTTATTTTACGCCGGATACCAGTGAAATCCGGCGCTGCGTCAAAGAACACTGGACAACAGAGGCAGGCGCAAAATACGCAAACAAGCTTACACCGGCCTTCGTGGTGGGCAGTTCTTTGGAACGGGAATTGGCCAAAGATTTGCAAGCCGGCCATTTAAGCGTCAGTTTTCCCGTGTCCAACCGGGCAATTCTCGACCGCGGTTACACCGGTTACCGGGGCGGGTTGCGCTTAATTGAAGACCTGATCGGCGTAATTGCCGTCAATCGCTAGTCCTTGTAATTCCACAAAAAACATATTGACTTTGTGGTAAATAAAGGCTACAATTATCTCAATGAATTTGCTGCTGCGGGTCAGGCGGTCCTTGATACAACTGAACATCATTATCAAGCTGATTAGATAAAACTAAAGGCTGAGGAGACGACCATACTCCTCGGCCTTTTTGAATTTAGGAGGGCAAAATGGGCAAAACAATCAAGCAAATTGCGATCTACGGAAAAGGCGGCATTGGTAAGTCGACGACGACCTCCAACATTAGTGCCGCTTTGTCAAAATTGGGCTATAAAGTCATGCAGTTCGGCTGCGATCCGAAAGCTGATTCCACCAATACCCTGCGGAGGGGTACCTATATACCCACGGTGTTAGACACCCTGCGGGAAAAAAACCAGGTTAAGCCGGAGGATGTGATTTTTAAAGGGTTTAACGGCGTATATTGTGTGGAAGCGGGCGGCCCCGCTCCCGGAGTGGGCTGCGCCGGCCGGGGCATTATTACCGCCGTGCAGTTGCTCAAACAATTAAAGGTCTATGACGAACTGGAGCTGGATGTGGTAATCTATGATGTCCTGGGCGACGTGGTTTGCGGCGGCTTTGCCGTACCCATTCGCGAGGGTATTGCCCAGCATGTGTTTACCGTGTCTTCGGCGGATTTTATGGCGATCTATGCGGCCAACAATTTGTTCAAAGGGATCAAAAAATATTCCAATTCCGGCGGGGCGTTACTAGGAGGGTTGATTGCAAATTCGATCAACGCGCCCTATGCGAAGGACATCGTGGATGATTTTGTGGAGCGCACCGCCACCCGGGTCGTGGAATATATTCCCCGCTCGGTAACGGTGACCCAGGCGGAACTGCAAGGGAAAACAACGGTGGAAGCCGCGCCGGATTCGGAACAGGCGAAAATCTACGCCCGGCTCGCGCAAAAAGTAGTGGATACCACGGAATCAAAAACACCTTCTCCCCTGGAAATTTCTCAATTACGGGAATGGGCCGCGAAATGGGCCGACCAATTGCTGGCGCTGGAAACGGGGGAAGTGCGTGGTACGGCGGCGGGAATATAATTTTCAGGAGTCAGCAGTCAGAAGTCAGTAGTCAGTAGTCAGGATTAAACGGTCGTCAGAAATAGTCTGACTCCTGAATTCTGAATTCTGAATCCCTGTAGACAATGGGGGTGAAAAAATGAGCTATATCTTTGCGGATTCAGTTCCGGAGCATATCAGAGCGCAGACGCAAAAGCATCCCTGCTATACGGCCGGCGCGCAGCACGCCCGCTTGCATTTGCCTGTTGCGCCCCAATGTAACATCCAATGCAATTATTGCAACCGGAAGTTCGATTGCCTGAATGAGAGTCGCCCCGGCGTGACCAGTGAGGTGCTCACGCCGCCGCAGGCGAAAGAAAAATTCAGTTGGGTGAAAGAACAGATTCCTCAGTTGAGCGTGGTGGGAATCGCCGGTCCGGGAGATGCTTTGGCGAACTGGCCGCATACGAAACAAACCATTGCAGCGATAAAACTGGCCGATCCGGGGATGGTGTTCTGCCTCTCCACCAACGGACTTTTACTGTCCGACTACGCGCCGGAGATCATTAGCCTGGGTCTTAATCATATTACAGTCACGGTGAATACGATTGATCCGGGGATCGGAGCGCAAATCTATCAGTTTGTACGGTATCGGGGAAAGAAATATGAGGGCGTTGAAGCAGCCCGGCTGCTCATGCAAAATCAACTGGCGGGTATCGCCTATCTGGCCGCGCACGGTGTGCTGGTGAAAGTAAATATTGTCATGATTAAAGGAATTAACGACCAAAATATTCCCGCCGTCGTTCAGACCGTAAAGGACCTGGGCGCCTTTGTCGCTAATATCATGCCGTTGATTCCCGCACCGGGCAGTGCTTTCGCCCATTTCCCCCAGACCAGCATGAAAGAAATAAACGAGATGCGCGCCCTGTGTCAAATCGACCTGCCCCAAATGCAGCACTGCAAACAATGCCGCGCCGATGCCGTCGGTCTGCTGCATGAAGACCGCGCGCAGGAATTTCGCTTCTGCAATCGTCACGGCACGGAGGAACCGCCGGCAACACCGGAACAGAAGCTGTATAAAATTGCCGTAGCTTCTAAACACGGCAAACTGGTAGACCAGCATTTCGGCCATGCCGCGAAATTTCTCATTTACCAGGGTGATGGCCGGAAATTTCACGTCAGCGAAGAGCGGCAAGTGGAAAAATATTGCGCCGGCATGGAAGCATGCGATACGGAAGAAATGAAAAGGGACGATATCATAAACGCCTTGCAGGATTGCGACGCCATTTTGACGATGCGTATCGGTTACCACGCCAAGGAGCGGTTGCGGAAAAAAGGGATTTACAGTGTGGAGTATTGCGATACGGTGGAGAATGGCTTGCGTTATACGGTAAGTCAACTGGCGGCGAAGGAAGCGGTGGCGAAATCCTGAGCGGGTTTTGAAAATCGGATAAAGAGGTGTGCTGACCTGTCGATGTGCCGGAGGCTGGACAATCACTACGGGTGATGTCCGGCCTTTTTTTCATCTGTCAACTGCGAAAGGAGGAAAAGCAGGGTGAAAAAATGTCTGGCCGGTTTCCCCAATCGGCTGATTGATCTTTCCGGGCTGGGTGCTTTTTTTCTCGCTTGGGAGGTTTTGCCGCGCATGGGCGTGGTAGACGGGCAATTTATTCCGCCTTTGTCCAAAGTGCTGGGGGAGATTTGGCAGTTGGGTGCGGATGGCGCCCTCTTCATTCATATGGCCGCCAGTCTGCAAAGAACGATTATCGGCCTGGTAGGGGCAGTTTTCCTGGCGGTGCCGGCGGGTTTTCTCCTGGGCGGAGTTTTTCCGGCGTTGTCGCGGCAATTAAGGCCGCTGTTCCGGGTGTGCGGGCAAATCAACGCCTTTGCGTTATTCCCCGTGTTCATTCTCTTTTTTGGCATTGGTGAATTTGCGAAAGTGGCCATTATTTTTTGGTCTACGGTTTGGCCCGTCCTTTTTACCACGATCATCGGTGTCCGGGAAATAGACCCCTTGTATATCAAGAGTGCCCGGTCCTTCGGCGCCGATAAACTAACGATTTTTCGCAAGGTGGTCCTGCCGGGTGCGGCGCCGGTTATTTTCACCGGCATTCGCACCGGGGCCACGCATGCTTTTCTCATGCTCATTGCCGCGGAAATGATTGGCGCCAAAGCCGGCTTGGGCTGGCTGGTGCACAATTCCGAAATGAACGCGCTTATGCCCAGGCTATTTGCCGCGATGATTACCATTGCCCTGCTGGGTATGAGCATGAATTACCTGCTGTTTATGCTGGAAGAAACCTTTGTTACCTGGAAGCAAATGCCCGGAAAGGACGATTAAAGTTCTTTGTGAAAACTATGCGCAAGGAGGGTTTCATCAGATGGACGCGTCACTGAAAAAGGCCTGGGCGGTAAATGGGGCGAAGGGGGTAGCGCAAGGACAATATTTGCTGACCTGGGCGCTGAATATACTGTTTGGCAACCTATCAATCCTCCTGTTTGTTCTTTTGTGGGAGCTTGCATGCCGCTTTGATTTTGTGCCCCAGACCTTTATCGCGCCGCCCAGCGCGGTGCTCGGTACACTCTGGGACATGCTGACGGCAGGGACTTTATTCAAACATATACGGGTCAGCTTTTTTCGTTCCTTCTACGGCTTTGTACTGGCGGCCGTGGTTGCCCTGCCTTTAGGCTTTCTTTTAGGAGGCTGGTTTCGGCTGTTTGAACGGATTATGACACCGGTCCTCCGGTTGTTGGCCGAAATTAATCCCTTCTCGCTTTTCCCCGTATTTATTGTTTTTTTCGGGATCGGGGAAACCTCAAAAACCATGATGATATTTTGGGTGTGCCTGTGGCCCATTCTCCTGAATACCATCACCGGCATTCAAAATGTGGACGGCTTGCTGGTCAAATCCGCCCGGTCCATGGGCGTGGACGGCAGGGATCTGTTCCTGAAAGTGATATTGCCGGCGGCTTCCCCCAATGTGTTCCACGGCTTGCGCACCGGTGCCGGTGTGGCGTTTTTTATGCTGATTGCCGCCGAAATGATGGGGGCCAGCAGCGGTTTGGGCTGGTTGGTGTTTTACTCCCAGATCAACTATCAGATTCCCAAATTATTTGCGACCACGGTCACCATCGCCGCGTTGGGACTTTCGTTAAATTTTCTGTTCGGCGTATTGGAGAACCGTTGGCTTAGCTGGAAGGAAAAACCGCCCCAATATTAATGGTTTACGGCACCAGCCTGCGCAATAAGTATAATGCGCAAATCACGTTTCGCATGGTTACGGAAGGAGAGGTAAACGATGGCTGAAAAACGGACGTTTAACAAATTACTAATGGGCTTACTTGCCGTGCTGATCCTGGGCGCTATCGGTTATGGCGCGCATCTGGGCAACAGACCCGGCAGCGGCGGGAATGTCGCGCAAACCGGGGGAAATGGCTTGTTTCCCATCAAGACCTGGACGAGGAAGGATTGCACGGCTACGCCCTGGGCCGTGGGTGTGGTGAAGGGCTTTTTCCAGGAGGAAGGGCTGGAAATTGTTTTTACGGGCGATACCCAGGCGGCGCAGCAAATTCCGTCGGTGATCAACGGCAATAACGACGTGGGCGGCGGGTTTCATCCCAACGCGCTGGCGGTGGCCATCGCCGGCGGCGCCAGGATTAAGGGCGTGGCTACGGCGGGCATTGATCCCTTGCCGGATCAGGATCCCAGGCTGCGTCATATGAATTGGTATGTAAACCAAAAATTCACGCCGGATATTAAATCCTTTGCCGATTTGAACAAACTGCCGGGGCAGGCCAAGTTTTCCACCATTACCAATAATATCTGCGCCGATCTGCTGGCGAATAAGATCGCCGATCAGCAAGGCGTGCGGCGGGATAAAATTGAGTGGATATCCATGCCGGACATTCAGGCTGTACAGGCGTTGAAGCAAGGACTGGTGACGGTGGCCGGTGTCCATCCCCCCTATTACAAGTCCATGGAAGACGCCGGCATGGTGAAAATTGCCGACAGCCTGGACGCCAAACTGGGTGTAGCCGGCGGCGTGGGCTATTACGTGTTTAACCTTGATTTTATTGCGCAGCATCCCGAAGAAGTGAAGAAGTTTGCCCGGGCCATTACTAAAGCGCAAAAATGGTCCAATGAGCATCCCGAGGAAGCACGGAAAATTACCGAGGACTGGATTGGCGTGCCGGTTAATGCCACCCACTATTACGCGGCGGGTGCGGCTATCGATGAAGCATTAATTATTCCCTGGATCGAGGATCTGGAAAACTCCGGCGTGATTCCCCGGGGGAAAGTTAAACCCAGTGATCTTGTGCTTTCCAGCGACGTGCACGCCGGGAATATTTAGGAAGGGGTTGGCCGGTCGTAAGTTTGCAAAGGAGGAAAATTATATGGCGATAAATGTGCACAGTCCTGAGGCGGTCATAAGGGAAAGCAGGTTAGGCGCCATTACAGGTTACAAGGGGACAATCCGGGAACTGGCGGCCCAAGCTTCCTGCGGCGCGCTGAAAAACCGGGAAAGGTGTTTTACCCAAACCAGCGCGTGCAGTTCCGGTTGTGCCCAGTTCTATCTGTCCGGGATCGTCGACGCCGCGGTGGTCAATCACGCGCCGGTGGGCTGTGCGGCGGATGCGGTGTATAACAACACGGCCAATAAATGGGGCGAGAAAATCAGGGGTTGGAAACACAGGAACATAAATCTGATCAGTACCAATATGACGGAAGAAGATACGGTTTTTGGGGCGGCCGATAAATTGCGGGACGCGGTGCGGGAAGCGTACAGACGCTTTGCGCCCAAGGCGATTTTCGTTACCACGTCCTGTGTGTCCGGCATCATCGGCGAAGATATCAAAAGCGTGCTGGATGATTTGCGGGCGGAAATCCCTGTCCCGCTGGCCCCTGTTTTTTGCGAAGGGTTCAAGTCGAAAGTCTGGGCCTCCGGCTTTGACGCCGCCTTTCACGCCATCCTGACGACGGTTGTGAAACCGCCGGCAAAGCGCACGAACAAAGTAAACATGATTAACTTTCGGGGCAGTGCCCGGGAAACTATCATTTCGCTGTTAAACCGGTTAGACCTTGAACCGGTGTTTATCGTACCCTTCAGTACGGTCGCAGAGTTGTCAAAGATAGCCGAAGCCTGTGCGACCATCAGCATCTGCGGTACCTTAGGCGGGTATCTTGGCAATGCCCTGGAAGAACAATATGGCGTACCCTATGTGAAGACGCTGCAGCCCCACGGTGTTGCCGGCATGGACAGCTGGCTGCGCGGCCTGGGAGCGGCGACGGGCAGGGAAGCGGCGGTGGAAGAGTATATCAAAACGGAAAAAGCGCGGCTGGCCCCGGAGTTGGCCGAAATAAGGGCAAAGCTTAAGGGCTATAAGGCCGTGGTGGGCATGGGACCAAGTTTTGGGCATAATTACATGCGCGTCCTGCAGGAACTGGGGATCGAGGTTGTGTGGGGCGCCACCTGGCATTTTGATCAGCATTACGACCATGGGGTATGTCCTGAGTCTACGCAGCAACTGGCCGACAGCACGGTAAATATACCGGTTAGTGTCTGCGATCAGCAGAATTTTGAGTTGCTGAATGTATTGCACGGACTTAAGCCTGATTTATATATTTCGCGGCATGGCGGTACGGCGGTCTGGGCGACGAAAATGGGCATCGCCTCGGTGATGGTGGCCGATGAATTTACCGCCTTCGGGTATCAGGGCATCCTGGATTTTGGCTATTTATTGCTTGATGCGGTAACGAATCGCAGTCTGGCGAAAAATCTGGCGTCCCGGCTAAAGCTGCCGTATACCGGTTGGTGGCTGCGGCAGAATGGCTTCCGGTTTCTTGCGGAGGAGGTTGAATAATGTCGCAACTGGTGGAACAGATTCGGCATGTTTGCGCCCTGGGGGCCTTGCAATCCGTGCTCGCAATTCACAGAACGGTGCCCATCCTGCACGCCGGACCGGGCTGCGGCCAAAAACTATGGGGCGCCGTGGGGGTGGATAATGGCTGCCAGGGCTCCGGTTATGCGGGGGGGCACACGGTGCCCTGCACGAATATCGGGGAGAAGGAAGTGATTTTTGGCGGAGGAGACCGGCTGAAGGAGACAATTGAGAACTCTTTCAAAATCATCGATGCCGATTTATTTGTGGTGCTGACCGGGTGCGTGTCGGATATCATCGGCGATGATGCGGGTGATATTGTGCGGGAGTTTCAGGCGCAGGGCAAGCCGGTGATCTATGCGGAGACGGGTGGTTTCAAGGGCACAAATTTTTTGGGACACGAATTGGTCCTTGCCGCGATTAGCGAGCAGTATCACAAGCCCGCTGCTGAAATTATCCCCGGGCTTGTGAATATATGGTCCGTTGTGCCTTACCAGGACCCCTTTTGGGTGGGCAGCCTTAAAGAGCTAGGCGAACTTGTTGCTGAGCTGGGACTCATGCCAAACATCGTTTTTGGTCCGGGCGGCGGGGTTTCGGCGCTGGCTAAAGTGCCCCGGGCCCAATTCAACCTGTTAATCTCTCCATGGGTGGGACTGAACAATGTAAAACATTTGGCGGAAAAATTCGCTACGCCTTACCTGCATTATCCGGTTTTACCCATCGGGCCCACGGAAACAGGGAAGTTTCTCCGGACCGTGGGGGAATATGCCGGCGTGACAAAGGAGGCATCGAAAACGTTATTCAGCGGCATGAACGCGAATACTATTACTATCTTGAGCGAGCGGCCGACGTTCTCCTGGAGACACGGCTGCTGCCCCGGCGTTTTGTAACGGTGGCCGACAGTTTCTACACGCTGGGCATCGCCAAATTTCTGATAAACGATATGGGACTGCTGCCGGAGACCCAGTATATCACCGATGGTGTTTCCCGCGACTATCATGCGGGTATTGAAGCAGAATTTAAAAACTTTATTGACGGAATCACCGCCAAAGTGGTTTTTACAAATGACGGCGGCGCGGTACAGGAAGATATTCGCAGGCTAAAGTTCCGGGGCAGGCCGTTGATTTTAGGCAGTGCGTGGGAGAAAGTGCTGGCGGAGGAGATCAACGGCTACCAATTGTCGGTCGCCATGCCGGTAAGCGACCGGCTGGTTTTAAACCGTGCTTATGTGGGGTACGGGGGAGCGTTAAGACTGGTTGAAGATATCTATTCCCTGGTTTTGGCTGATTTTCAGTGAAAGAATAGGGAATTTATTAGATTAAGGCAGGAATTAGGGGAGAGCCGGAGAAATTGCATCAGGTAATCATGAACTACGGGAGGCGGGCCTAATGGGTGTCGAGCTAAAATTGGAGAAACTGCGCGCACTGTTTGCGGGGATGGAGAGTGTGATAGTTGCTTATTCCGGCGGGGTGGACAGCACTTTGTTATTAAAAGTCGCCCACGATGTGTTGGGTGAACGGGCGGTGGCGGTTACCGCCATGTCGGAGGTGTCGGGAACCGGCGAGCTTGAGGATGCCAAAGAATATGCGCGCCTTATCGGGGCAAGGCATATTATCGTGGAAACAGAAGAGTTAAAAAATGAGGCCTTTGCCCGCAACCCTGCCGACCGCTGCTATTATTGCAAAATTGAGCTGTTTACAAAACTTTTTGCCATTGCGCAGCAGGAGGGGATAAATTACATTGTCTACGGGGCCAATACCGATGATCTGGGTGACTACCGGCCGGGCATGCAAGCCGCCAGAGAAATGCAGGTGCGGGCCCCCCTGCTGGAAGCGGGGCTGGCGAAAAGCGAAGTCAGGGAACTGGCTAAATTACTGGGGCTGCCCAACTGGGACCGCCCGGCCCTGGCCTGTTTGTCCTCCCGTTTTCCCTATGGTACGCGGATCACTAAAGAGAGCTTGTTCATGGTTGATCAGGCGGAGGTTTATTTGCGCACCCTGGGATTTCAGCAGCTGCGCGTCCGGCACCACCAGGAAACGGCGCGGCTTGAATTACCGGACCAGGATTTGCCGCGGGCGGTGGCCCTGCGGGCGGAAATTGTCCGCCGCTTAAAGGAACTGGGCTACAAGTATGTTGCCCTTGATCTGCAGGGTTATCGAACTGGCAGCATGAATGAAGTGCTCTAAGACAAAAACGGCCCCGGGCCGGCGGGTGCAATTGCAATATCCCGCCAGGTCCGGAGCCGTTTTTTATTATAGCAGAAAGTATATCCTGGAGTGGGGAATTCCTCCGCTACGGACGAGCCCCTCCAGCCGTTACCGCAAGCTCCGCTTGCGGTAACGGCTGGAGGGCTACTAAATCCCCACTCCCTATTCCCCATTCCCGCAAGCCGCGCAGCGGTTTTCTAATATTATAACTGCGTGAGATCAAAGGGGGTTTCCTGATAGACGCAATAATTGAGCCAGTTTGAGAACAGCAGGTTGGCGGTGCTGCGCCAGAGGACCACCGGCGGTTGGGCGGGATCATTGTGGGCAAAATAGTTGTCAGGGATATGAATGGGTAATCCCTGGGCGACATCGCGGTCGTATTCCGTTTTGAGGGTACAGGGATCATATTCCGCGTGACCGGTGATGAAAAACTGGCGGCGCGCAGTGTCCGCAACGATACAGACGCCGGAAATATCGGATTCGCAGAGAATGGACAGCCGAGGATTTTTTTCGATGTCTTCCCGACGGATCTCCGTATGGCGGGAGTGGGGGATATAAAAAAGATCATCAAAGCCCCGGAATAGTTTTTCCTGCTGGAGACAGGCGATTTTGTGGGGGAAGACGCCAAACATTTTTTGCGGCAGAGCGTATTTGGGAATGCCGTAATGATGATATAAACCGGCCTGGGCGCCCCAGCAAATATGCAGGGTGGAGTAGACGTGGGTTTTGCTCCAGTCCATGATTTCGCGTAATTCATCCCAGTAAGCCACTTCCTCGAAGGACAGCAGTTCAACCGGCGCTCCGGTGATAATCAGGCCGTCGTACTTACGGTCCTTTACGTCGTTAAAGGTTTCGTAAAACTTGACCAAATGCTCCTGCGGTGTATTTTTCGGCGCGTAGGTGGCGGTGTAGATGAAATCCACCTCCACTTGCAGGGGAGAATTACCCAGCAGGCGTAAAAATTGCGTTTCGGTGACAATCTTTGTGGGCATGAGATTTAGCAGCAGGAGCTTTAGGGGGCGTATGTCCTGAGTATAGGCCCGGTTTTCATACATGACGAAAATATTCTCGCTTTCCAGAATACTGGCGGCGGGCAGGTTGTTGGGGATTTTTATGGGCATATTATTCGGCCTCCTCGTAGGGCTAATTAAAATAAAAACATCAGGGCAGGAACTAAAATAATATAAAAAAAGCATCCAAAACTTCGCGCAACGAAATTTGGCACGCCGTCGCAGTTTCTGTCGGCATTTATATTTACTATCCATTTTAGGTTTTTATCCTGGAAATGTCAATCCAATAGAAACTGATTGACATTTATGTGTTTGAGGTTTATGATTTAAACAAGGAAATATTCCCAGGGCTGATGAGAATTTTTTAAAATTGTATTGACAGATGTCCCTGGCTGTGATTAGATACTAATATAATATAAATATTACGGCTGATCAGAAATCTGAAGGCTAAGGTAATTCTCCTCCGGGGGATTCCTTAGCCTTTATTTTTCTATGATACCAACAAGGAGGATGAGAACAATGACAAGAGTTGCCCAAAATTTGACTGATCTGATCGGGAATACACCGCTGCTTGCCCTCAACAACTACGGGGCCGCCCAAGGGGTAAAAGCGAAGATTTATGCCAAACTGGAGTATTTTAACCCGCTGGGCAGCGTAAAAGACCGGATCGGTCTGGCGATGATCAAGGACGGTGAGGAACGGGGACTGATTAAAAAGGATACGGTAATCATTGAGCCGACCAGCGGCAATACCGGTATCGCCCTGGCTTTTACCGCCGCCGCCAAGGGCTACAGACTGATTCTCACCATGCCGGAGACAATGAGTATTGAACGGCGGAATCTTTTACGGGCCCTGGGTGCGGAACTTATTCTTACCCCCGGGGCGGAGGGCATGAAAGGCGCCATTCGTAAAGCGGAAGAACTGGCGGCGCAAACCCCGAATTCTTTTGTGCCCCAGCAATTTAAAAATCCGGCCAATCCCCAGATCCACCGGGTGACCACAGCCGAAGAAATCTGGCGGGATACGGAAGGACAGGTGGACTTCTTTGTCGGCGGGGTTGGCACCGGCGGGACAATCACCGGTGTGGGGGAAGTTATCAAAGAGAAAAAACCGGCATTCAAGGTTATCGCGGTGGAGCCCGCCGACTCTCCCGTGTTGTCCGGCGGTAAACCCGGTCCCCACAAGATTCAGGGCATCGGCGCCGGGTTTGTGCCTGATACGCTCAATGTGAAGATTGTTGACGAAATTGTCAAAGTGCAGAATGACGATGCTTTCGCCACCGCTAAACAACTGGCCCAAACTGAAGGGCTGCTTGTCGGTATCTCCAGCGGGGCCGCCGCCTACGCCGCCACGCAAATCGCCCTGCGTCCGGAAAATGCGGATAAAACTATTGTCGTCCTATTGCCTGATACCGGCGAAAGATATTTGTCAACTGTTTTGTTCGAATAAATGGAGACTTGATTCAGGTGGGGTTTTAACCCCAGCTGAATCCTAGTCGGAATTATCCAGGG
>DHRA01000016.1:32659-46616 GCA_002411145.1 Firmicutes bacterium UBA5324
GAATCCTAGTCGGAATTATCCAGGGACTTAGCCGCTCTCAACTCCTACTTGCAGAAGCGGGAGTTTTAGAGCGGGTTAGTCATCGGATAAATTCTGTTTGGCGAGCTGATCAGGATACTGAAGGCCGAAGACACAACGATAATCTGTGTGTCTTCGGCCTTCAGTTTTTTTATTTTGCGGAGTCGGCGTGACCATACGCCGCGTATTTTGTGAAAGCGGCGGGAAATACATCGTTGGAGGAAGAGATGGCTGAAAATAAACCACGGGATTTTACCTGTACCGACTGCGGCATTTTAGGCTGCTACCGTCGGGATAAAGAGCTTCCGTCCACCTGTCTGACCAAGCGCTACGGCGCAGAAAATGAAAGAGTATTAAATCTGTACCGGGATGGAGGGCAAACGGCGCAAATTGCCAGGGCGGCGGCGGAAATTGAAGGACAGTATTACGGAAAACTGACCAGAGTGGAGGAAATAATTGCCTTTGCGAAAAAGATCGGGGCCCGAAAAATCGGCATTGCCACCTGTATCGGTTTAATTGAAGAAGCCAAAACCTTTATGCGTGTGTTGCAGGCCAAGGGCTTGGAAGGCTATAGCGTGCTCTGCAAGGTGGGGGCGGTGGATAAAACGGAAATCGGCATTCCGCCGGAACTGAAGGTCCGGAGCGACTGTCATGAAGCAATCTGCAATCCGGTACTCCAGGCGGATATTCTCAATGCGCAAAATACGGAACTCAATGTCATTATCGGCTTGTGTGTCGGCCATGATGCTTTATTTATCAAGTATTCCCAGGCGCCGGTTACGACGCTCATCACCAAGGACCGGCTATTGGGGCATAATCCGGCGGCGGCGCTGTATACCAGTGGTTTCTATTACAAGCGGCTGCTGGAAAAGGGAGAGTAAGGAGTGAAACGGTTCATGCACAAAAAAGCGATCTGCCTGGTATTGGTTCTCCTGCTGACGCTGCTGGCCGTCGGTTGCGGAAAGACCCAGGTTTCCGGTACGAAAAACGCCGGGGAGCCCGCGGATAAAATTAAATTTAATGTTGGTTATCTGCCCGCTGTTGGCCATGTGCTCTATTTTGTGGCCCAGGAAAAAGGTTTTTTTGACCAGGAGGGGCTGGATGTGGAGCTGTTCCAGTTCACTAATTCCGGCGAGGGCCTGAATGCCATCAAGAGTGGCAAACTTGATACGGGTTCCTTCGGTACGGCGGCGCCTTTGACCTTTATCGCTAAGGGCACCCCTTTTGTTATTTATGGCGGAATGCAGAGCGAGGGGCACGGCGTGGTGACAAAACCCGCGCAGGCGGAGCGGTTTAAAACCCCGCAGGGGTTTGTCGGCGCCAAGGTGGCCACGGTCCGGCTGGCTACCGGTGATGCCGTCTGGCGTTATGGCCTTTCCCAGGCCGGTATCGACTGGAAAAGCCAGGTAACCATTCAGGAGCTTGATTCGCCGGCCGCGGTACTGGAAGCCGTAAAAAAAGGCAGTGCCGATGCCGGACTGGTCTGGGTTCCTTTTACAGAAATGGCTGAACAGCAAGGCTTAAAAACCGTGCAGTGGTCCACGCAGTTTTTGGATGGGCATGTTTGCTGCCGGCTTGTGGCCCTGGAATCCAATATCAGGGAAAAGCAGGAAGGCTTTGTGCGGTTTAGCCGGGCGCTGATTCGTGCTTACGACTTCTATCTGAATAACCAGCAGGAAACAGTGGAGATTCTGAGCAAATACGTTAAGCTCGATAAGGCGTTGCTGGAAAAGGCCGCCTACAGCGGACATATCCATAGCATTCCTGATCCCGATAAAAGGCGGGTTGAGGCTTTCTGGAACGCCATGCGCGGCGCGGGTTACATTCAGAGCGAGCAGGATATCGGCAAAAGCGTAGATACCCAGATATATCAGCAAGCCTTGAGCCAATTAAGAGCGCGCTATCCGCAGAATAAGACCTACCTGCAGCTGGAGCAGGATTTTGCCAAAAACAACCTGTAGTGAGGAGGGCTGATTCCCCTGGCACTTTTGCAATTAGAGAACGTATCACTGGCCTATCCGGGGCAAAATCCGGAACATCCCTCACTGCAGGATATTACGCTTGATATTGAGGAAGGCGAATTTGTCGCCGTCGTCGGCCCGAGCGGCGGGGGCAAGAGTTCCGTCATCAATCTGTTGGCCGGACTGGTGGCACCCACCGGCGGTCAAATCCTGCTTCACGGCCGGCCGCTGACCGGACCGGGACCCGATCGGGCCGTGGTATTTCAGGACTATTCGCTTTTTCCCTGGATGACCGCCTTGCAGAATATTGCTTTTGCCCTGAAACAGGTGGGCGGCGCTTCCCGGGAACGGGCCCGCAAACTGCTGGAAGTTGTCGGACTGTCCGACGCCGCCGCCAAATACCCAAGCCAATTATCAGGCGGCATGCGGCAGCGGGTCGCCATTGCCCGGGCCTTCGCCCTGGGAGCGCCCGTCTATCTAATGGATGAGCCCTTCGGCGCAGTGGACGCGAAAAACCGCATCTATCTCCAGGATTTATTGTTAAGACTGTGGACGGAGGAAAAGCAGAAGAAAACGATTTTCCTTGTTACCCATGACATAGACGAGGCGCTGTATCTCGCCGACAGGGTCGTTGTGTTTACCCCCAGTCCCGGCCGCATTCGCCGGATTATCCCGGTTCCTTTCTCCCGGCCTCGCCACCGGAGCCATCTTCTGCGGGATGAAACCTACATTGGTTTGCGCAACGATATCCTGTCGCTGCTCCAGGCGGAACTGATTGAAGAACTTGAGGCGGTGGAAGGAGGGGAAGGGATTTGAAACAGACTACCCTCGACAGAGTTTTACTTATCGGCGCATTGCTTTTATTGTGGCAAACAGTGACGGGCTGGCATTCCCTGCTTGACCCGCTGCTCTTTCCTTCACCTTCCAAAGTGCTGATGCTGATTTGGGAAGATAAGACGGTTTTTCTGAAAAGTATTTTAAATTCGTTTCGGCTGCTGTTTTTCGGTTATGCCCTGGCCGTCGCTACGGCAATACCCCTGGGACTGATTGTCGGCTGGCAAAAACGGCTGTATGCGGCGGTGGAACCGCTGATGAACGTACTTGGCCCCATTCCGCCCATCGTGTACATTCCTTACGCCATCGCCTTGCTGCCCACCTTTACCCATTCGTCCATCTTTGTCATTTTTATCGGCGCTTTCTGGCCGCTGTTTATTAATACCGTGGCCGGCGTACGTTCGGTGGAGCGGGGCATTATAGATTCGGCGCGGACGCTGGGGGTCGGCAGGCTAACCATGCTTACCCGTGTTTTGCTGCCGGGCGCCTTGCCGCACATTCTCACGGGCGGTACCGTCAGTCTGGTATTGGCCTTCATTTTGCTAACCGCCGCGGAGATGATCGGCGCTACGTCCGGCTTGGGCTGGTATGTAAAATACTTTGCCGACTTCGCCGACTACCCGCGGGTGGTGGCCGGGATATTAATCATCGGTGCGGTGGTGCTTGTGCTCATGGGCGGCTATAACCGTCTTGCCGCCTACGCGCTGCGCTGGAAGAAAACGGCCTGATTAGAAAACCGCTGCGCGACTTGCGGGAATGGGGAATAGGGGCTGGGGATTTAGTAGCCCTCCAGCCGTCGCAAGCTCCGCTTGCGGTAACGGCGTGGGGACTCGTCCGTAGCGGAGGAATTCCCCAACCCGGGAGATACTTTCTTATACGATAAAAAAACCCGCCAGCACGGGTTTCTTTAGCCAAACTTGCTTCCGGGCAGGGATTTCCGGAGCGGAGTAATTCCCTGCCCGGGCCTGTTTCCCTCAATATTATGCGCGATTAGCAGGATCGGTGTTCGATTTATGGTTTAGAGACAGGACATTTCACGTAAATTAGCGACTATTGCCGGCAAGATTTCCAGGAAATAAGTCACCTCTTGTTCCGTATTGCCCCGTCCCAGCGAAATCCGCAGGGCGCCGCTGGCCAACTCGCGGGTCAGCCCCATGGCGGAAAGCACGTGGGAGGGATCGACGGAACCCGACGTGCAGGCCGATCCGCTGGAAACAGCAATACCCCGCCGGTCCAGGTGGAGGAGCAGCGCTTCTCCCTCCAGGCGGGAGAAACTGAAATTGACATTACCCGGCATCCGTTGGGTGGGATGGCCGTTAAGCTTAACCTCGGGGATGTTAGTTTGAATTTCGCGGATGATTTTATCCCGTAAACCGGTAAGGTGGGTGACTTTTTGCGCCATGCCTTCCTTGGCGATTGCGCAGGCTTTGCCCAGACCAACGATGCCCGGCACGTTTTCCGTACCGGCCCGCAGCTTGCGTTCCTGCCCGCCGCCCTGCTGGGTGGACTGGAGCTTGGTTCCCCGGCGGATGTACAGCGCGCCAATCCCTTTAGGTCCATGGAATTTATGCCCGGACATACTCAGCAGATCAATATTGCATGCTTGTACGTCCACGGGGTAATTGCCAACCACCTGCACGGCGTCGGTATGAAAGTAGATGCCCTTTTCCCGGGTCAGCCGGCCTATCTCGCCGATGGGCTGGATGGTGCCGACTTCATTGTTGGCATACATGATGGAGCACAGGATGGTTTGGTCCGTTATGGCCGCGGCAACATCCCGCGGGTTAACCATGCCGTATTTGTCCACCGGCAAATAGGTTACCGTAAAGCCCTGCTTTTCCAGATATTCGCAAGTGTGCAGGATCGCGTGATGTTCAATGGCGGAAGTAATAATATGGTTGCCCTTTTTACGGTTGGCAAAGGCCACACCCTTGAGGACCATATTGTCTGCTTCGGTGCCACCGCTGGTAAAATAAATTTCCCCGGCGGCGGCGCCAATCAGGTCGGCCACTTGCTCCCTGGCCTTTTCCACCGCTTTGCGGGCTTCACGGCCGAAACTGTGCACACTTGAAGGATTGCCGAACTTTTCTGTCATATACTCCAGCATCAAGGCCGCTACGGCTGGATCTGTTGAGGTGGTTGCGGAATGGTCGAAATAAACGCCTTGCATATTATCACTCCTCACATATGTTTTCCCGGACTAAATCTCGTTGCTTGACAGTATATTCATAAGTATTCCGAGTTGTTTTATCGGAATTAATATACCACAAATACCCCTGGATATCAATACAAGGATTTTGTTTAAGGAGGACCATGACATGAAGGATTGTATGACGCCCTTGGAACGCTCCGCCGCGCTCGGCAAGGGACAGCCGGTGGACCGTTTGCCCTGTGTGCCGATCGTGGGGAACACGGCGGCCAGAGTAATCGGTGTCCGGGTGTCGGACTTCCGCGGCAACGGACCGTTGATTGCCAAGGCACAAATTGCCGCGTATAAATTGTTTCGTTATGATGTCATCCGCGTGTTTACCGACTTGTATGTGCAAGCGGAGGCCATGGGGGCGACGGTTCATTATCCCCTTGATGAAACCGCCTACCTGGCCGAGCCGGCCATTGCCGATATTTCGCAAATCGACCGGCTTTTGCCGGCAAATCCCCATAAGGACGGCAACCTGCCGCATCATTTGGAAGCCATGAAAATCACCCTGGAAGAAGTGGGCGGGGAAGTGCCGGTCACCGGAGCATTGACGGGACCATTTACCAATGCGTCTTTTCTGATTGGTACGGAAAAGCTGGTGCGCTTAATCGGGAAAAATCCCCGGGTGGTTCACCAATTATGCGAAATATCCTTGCAGACTGCCTTCGCTTACGCCGAAGCGATCATAAAGGCGGGCTGCATTCCGAGCATTACTGATGCGATGTGTTCTTCCACCATTATCAGTCCGCGGCAATTCCAGGAATTTGCCCAACCCTACCTGAAAAGACTTATTGACTTTATTCACGCCCGGGGCAAGGCCGTTACCCTGCATATTTGCGGCAAGACAGCCAGGATATGGGAGGGAATGTGCGATGCCGGCGCCGATTGTCTCAGTATTGATAACGAGGCGAATTTGGCTGAGGCCAAAGAGAAAGTCGGCCACCGGGTCCGGCTCATGGGTAATGTCAGACCTTCGGAAATAATGCTGCAGGGTACGCCGGCCGATGTGCGCAGGGCGGTTTACCATTGTGTGGCCCAGGCTTATGACAATCCCCGGGGTTATATCGTGGCCAGCGGCTGCAGTCTCCCGACGGAAACCCCCTTTGCAAACATCCATGCCATGCTGGACGCGGTGCGGGAAATCGGCTATCCCGTTAAGGCTGAAGGACTAAAGGAGGAGGCTGTCTGAGATGCCAAGCCCCAAGGAACGACTGCTTACGGTGCTGACAGGCGGCAGGGCGGATCGCCCTCCGGTCATTTGTCCCGGCGGGATGATGAACACGGCCATCGTGGAAATTATGCAGCTGACCGGACATACTTTGCCGGCGGCGCATGGTGATGCCGGCCTGATGGCCGATCTGGCCAGCGATATATTCAGCCATACCGGTTTTGAGAATTTAGGCGTGCCCTTTTGCCTGACGGTGGAAGCCGAAGTGCTTGGCAGTGAAATAACTTACGGCACGCTGGCCTGTGAACCGAAGGTAGTCAGAGAAGTGTATCCTTCCGCCGCCGCGGTGCGGCAGCGGCCAATCGAAAGCATGCTCCGGGGCGGCCGCATCCCGGTGATTCTGCAGGCCATAGAAATTCTGGCCCGGCGGCACCGGGACGTGGCGATTATCGGCAATCTCACCGGCCCGGTCAGTACGGCGGCTTCCCTGGTCGATCCGGTGAATTTCCTGAAGGAACTGCGCAAAAAGCCGGTCCAATGCCATGAGGTGCTTAATTATGTAACGGATTTGCTCATTGGTTTTGCGCAAAAAATGGTTCAAAGCGGCGCTACGCTCATCGCCATCAGTGATCCCACCGCCACCGGCGAAATCCTGGGGCCGAAAATCTTTGCCGAATATGCCGTCCGTTATCTCAGCCGCATTACCGCGGCCATGCATCAACAAAATGTACCGGTGATCGTGCATATTTGCGGCAACCTCCAGACCGCCCGTTCCCTGCTGCCTGAAATTAAGGCCGATGCCATCAGTACAGACGCCCTCGTGAATTTGCCGCAGTTAAAGGCGGAACTTCCCGGATTGACGACGATGGGCAATCTAAGCACCTACATGTTGGAATTGGGTACGGCGGAGGCGGTGGCCGCCCGTGCCCGGCAACTGGTGAGCGAGGAGATTGATATTATCGCGCCGGCCTGCGGGCTTAGCACTTCCACACCCCTCAGGCTTATCCGGGCCATGACCGCTGCCGTAAAGGGGGAATGATTTTGATAAAGCTTACACTGCGGCAGGGTGAACAGACCATGGTCGTCGCTGCGGCACCGGCGGAAAATATTTTGGCCGCCGTCCGGCGGGCGGGCATTGTCCGGGAATCTCCCTGCAATGGTAATGGGACCTGCGGCAAATGCCTTGTGAAACTGGAAAAACCCAACGGGGAAAAAACGGAGGTATTGGCCTGCCAGACGCCGGTGCTGCAGGGGGCGATTGTGGAAATCAGCGAACGGCAAGACGGCCATAACCTGCAGATCAAACAGGATGGCATAGCCGCCGATGTAGAGATAGACAGTACGATTACCAAGGAATACCTGCCGGGCAGGCGGGTGACGGTAGTCTATCGCAACGGCGCTTTAAGCGCCTGCGAAACGGGGGATACAACGCAGTGTATCTACGGGGTGGCCGTGGATATCGGAACAACGACGCTGGTGGTCGCGCTGGTAGACTTGCAGACCGGGCGGGAACTTGCGGCGGCGGGGGCGCTGAACCCCCAAAGCAGATTGGCCCAGGATGTTCTTTCGCGTATCCGCTATGCCTCCCATGAGCAGGGACTGGCGGAAATGCATCGGCTGGTAACCGAAGAAATAAACCGCCTGATTATCCAGGTTTCCCGGGAGGCGGCCGTTGCCCCGGAGCAGATCTATGAACTGGTGGTCAGCGGTAATACCTGTATGCTTCATCTGGCCGCGGGGATCGATCCCTCCGGACTGGGGAAATACCCGTATACGCCGCTTATCCGGGGAGGAGAAGTCTTCGCGGCCAGGGATATTGGCTTAGCTGCCGCCGGGGGTGCGACAGTTTACTTCCCGCCGGTCATGTCCGGTTATGTGGGGGCGGATATTACGGCCGGCGTGCTTGCCGCCCGCCTCGCTGAACGAGCGGGCATCACACTCTTTATCGACATTGGCACAAATGGCGAAATGATCTTGGCCGGCGAGGGAGTTTTGACCGCCACCTCAACGGCCGCGGGGCCTGCTTTTGAGGGGATGAATATTTCCTGCGGCATGCGGGCCGCCCCGGGCGCCATTGAAACCTTTCAGCTGTTATCCAACGGTGACAAGGTTGTCAAAACCATCGGGGGTGGGCGGGAAACTGGCATCTGCGGCAGCGGTCTGCTCGACATCGTGAGCGAACTGGTGCGGCACGGCCTGATTGGCAAAAACGGCAAGTTTGCCAAGATTGCGCCGGACGCCCCCGGCGGGCTGCTTGCCCGCCGGGACAATAAAACTGTTTTCCCGCTGGCGGAGGATGTATTCTTGTCCCAGCAGGATGTCCGGCAGGTGCAATTGGCTAAAGGAGCAATCAGGGCGGGGATTGAAGCGATGTTGAAACATCGCTGTTTAAGCCCCGGGCAGGTTGACAGGGTGTTGATCGCCGGTTCCTTTGGCTATCATTTGAACCCTGACAGCATGCTGGGCATTGGTTTGCTGCCCGGGGCCTTTCGGGGGAAAATTGAATTTCTGGGCAATACGGCCAAAACCGGCAGCCAAATGTTCCTGCTGAACCAGGCCACCCGCCGGCAAATTGGCGGGATCATCGCCGGTGTGGCTGTGCTGGAGTTGGCTAATATGGATAATTTTGACCGCTTGTTTGTAAAATGCCTGGAGTTTTGATATTTTTGCTATTCTGGGGGGCGCCATGACTGTAAAAATTATTGCCTGTGAGGTCATGAAGGAGGAACTGCTGGCGATAGCGCCGCGGCAGCCGGTGGAATATGAGTTTGTGTCCATGGGCTTGCATTTGCATCCCCCTAAGCTGCACAGGTATTTGCAGGAGATACTTGACCGTGCGCGGGGTTATGCGCAGATCGTCCTTGCCTTTGGACTTTGCGGCGGGGCTGCCGGCGGCCTGACGGCAGGCGACAGCCCTTTGATCATGCCGCGGGTGCATGACTGCATACCGCTGCTCCTCGGTGCGCACCACGCCGCAGGGCAAGGCAAGGGCACCTTTTACTTATCCTGCGGCTGGATGGCCGGTGAAGGAAATATCCTGGCCGAATACCGCCGGATCGTGGACAAATATGGTGTAATAAAAGCGGAGCGGGTTTTTAACCGGATGTTCAACGCCTATCACAGCGTGCTGTTCATCAGCACGGGCTGCGCCCGGGAAAGTGTCTACCGGGAACAGTCACGGCAGCTCGCGGCTTTATTGCGGTTAAGTCATCAAACGGTAGAGGGTGACCATACCTATCTGCAGAAAATCGTCCATGGCCCCTGGAATGAGCCGGAATTTATTCATATTGCTCCCTTTACGTCCCTTGCGGAGGAAATGTTCGGCCCTTCTCCGGAGCCTGGACATACAGGAGCGGGTGTTGCCGGTGGTCAAGGGAAAAATTGTGAACGCGCTGCCGGGATGATGAAATGAGCAAAGGGGGAACTGTAATGCCTACAGAAAAAGAAGAATTGTTCAAAAAACTGTCGGATGCCGTGGTGGAAATGGAGGAAGAGGAAGCAATCCGCGTGGCCGAAGCAATAATCGCCAGGGGGCTTGATGCCTATGAAGCTATTGAGCAGGGCCTTTCCCACGGCATGGAAAGAGCGGGCGAGCTTTTTGAAGAAGAGGAATATTTTATTCCCGAACTGCTGTTGTGTTCCGATGCCATGTATGCGGGCCTTGATGTCTTAAAACTGCATTTAAAAACCGACGGGCAGGGTGAAAAAAAGAAAATAGTGATCGGGGTCGTGGAGGGGGATACCCATGACATTGGAAAAAACCTCGTAAAAATCATGCTTGAGACGGGGGGCTTTGAAGTATTTGATCTGGGCAGGGACGTTCCCCCCCGGAAATTCGTGCATAAGGCGCAGGAAGTCGGCGCGGATATGATTGCGCTGGGCACCCTGATGACCACCACCATGGAAGTGATGAGCACGGTTATAGAGATTTTAAAGGAAGAAGACCTCAAAGACCGCTGCAAAGTAATGATTGGCGGTGCGCCAATTTCCCAGGGGTTTGCGGATAAAATCGGGGCGGACGGTTATGCGGCCAATGCCGGCGCGGCTGTAAAACTGGCCCGCAAACTTTTGGCCACCGCTTAGAGAAAAACACATAAAAAACATATTGATTTTATGGCAAAGTTCGTTTATAATAAAAAGAAACTACAAACTATAAACGGGCTGATTAGATGACTAAAGGCTGGGTTTTATTTACCTGGCCTTGTTTTGTCTTAGCTACCGGAAAATAAATAAATTTATTAGGCGGAATGGAGGGATCGTTATGACGCTGATGCTTGTGGGTGCAGATTATTTGCGGGGGATTGAAAAAAACCTCCAGTCACTGGGGATTGATAACGTCTATCATATGAACGGCCGAAATGTGAAAGAACAACGGAAAGTAAAAATTCCTACAACCGTCGGCTGTGTCGTTGTTTTCACCGATTTCGTCAACCACTTGACCGCCGCCAATATAAAAAAAATGGCTAAGGCGCAGAATTTACCGGTTATTTTCAGCAAACGCTCCTGGTGTGCTTTACAGGAAAAACTCGCCGACTTTAGGCTGCAGGCTTAAAGATCGGCTAAAGGGAGCCTTGATGCAGCAGGGGTGATACTACCGAATCAGTTGGTAAGGATGTGAAACAGATGGTTTCCTCAAACAAAGCTTTGCATGCTGGAGACTGGCAGCAGGAAGTACGGCGCGTGGCGGCGGGTATCCGGCGGCGGGTGCTGGAACACACAATTAAGAATAAGGGCGGCTATTTGAGCCAGGCTTGCTCCGCCGCCGAGATTCTCGCCAGTCTGTACGGCAGAATAATGCATCTGGGGAAAGTCCCCGGCCCGATTACACCGCCGCCCTTTGCCGGCGTGCCGGGGCCGCAGAATCCCGACGCCGTTACCGGCGCCGTATTCAATGGACCACGGGGGGCGGCATACGACCGGTTTATCCTTTCACCGTCCCAATATGCCCTGGTGTTATATGCCCTTTTGATTGAAGTGGGACGGATGGCCCCGGAAGGCTTGGACCAATTTAATAAAGACGGCTTTACAGTGGAGATGATCGGCGCGGAGCATTCACCGGGCATGGAAGTAATGACCGGGTCCCTGGGACAGGGACTCAGTCAGGCCGCCGGCATCGCTCTGGCCCGTAAACTGCGGCAGGAACCGGGGAAGGTGTGGGTATTTATGTCCGATGGCGAGTGGCAGGCGGGTCAAAATTGGGAAGCTCTGCAGGCGATCTCCTTTTATCGCCTGGATAATATCGGGATCTATATTGATGTCAACGGACAGCAGTGTGATGGTTTAATGTGTGAGGTGATGGAGATCGAACCCTTTGCCGACCGGCTTGCTTCCTTTGGGGCCAACGTGTACCGGGTGAACGGTCACGATTTAAACGCCCTGGTGCAACCTGCCCTGGAACCGGGGCTGCCGGGAAAGCCGCTGGCGGTGCTGGCGGATACCAATCCCTGGAAAGGGATGGAAATTTTGCGGCAGCGCTATCCTAAGCTGCATTACGTACGTTTTACCAACGAACAGGAACGGGATCAATATGCCGCTGTTTTACGCACCATGTTATAGGGGGAATTTGCACCATGGAAATTCTAGCGAAAGTACACGCGCATAATCTGGTGAAATGGGCCAAGGATAAACCGGATGTCTATGTGCTCTCGGCGGATTTGACCAGTTCCACCGAGATTGACTTGTTTCGGGCTGCATATCCCGCCCGGTTTCTTTCCCTGGGAATCGCGGAACAAAATATGCTGAGTTTTGCCGGAGGCATGGCGAGGGAAGGTTTATTTCCCTTTATCCATACCTTTGCGGTGTTTATCTACCGTCGCGCCTATGACCAGATTGCCATTTCCGTCGCGTACCCCAATTTGCCCGTGCGCATGTTCGGTTTTCTGCCCGGGGTTACCACGCCGGGCGGAGCCACGCATCAGGCCGTTGAAGATATTGCGGTGATGCGCGCGCTGCCGAATATGACCATCTTAGAATGCGGCGACGCCACCGATGTGGAGAGTGTCCTCGATGTGGCCCACGCCGTGAACGGACCCGTATATGTACGGATGTTGCGCGGCGAAATTCCCCGGTTGTTTTCCGCGGCGGAGCCGATGCGATTCGGAAGCGCGCGGACTCTGAGCAAAGGGAGTGATCTTACAGTCCTCTCCAGCGGCATCTGTACCGAAGAAGCCATGCGGGCCGTTAAGGCGCTGCAGCAACGGGGACTGTCCGTACAGCATATGCATATTACGACCTTAAAACCCTTTAATGATCCCGCGGTGCTGGAGGCCGTCGCGCAAGCCCGCTACGGGGTTATTACCATGGAAAACCACTCGGTTATCGGCGGCCTGGGCACCATCATCGCCGAGCAGATGGCGGAGGCGGGCCTGGGCCAAAAACTTGCCCGGCTCGGTTTGCGGGATACCTTTGTCCATGGGGCCAGCCGTCCCTATCTCATGCGTAAATACCGGCTTGATGCCCTGGCTTTGGTGGAGGAAAGTGAAAAGCTAACGGGCGAAAATTTCCGCATCACGGAAGATGAACTGGCGCAGGTTTACCTGGCGCCGGTCCACAGTGATGCCAAAGCGGAGGCGTTATAATGATCGCCGGAGAACGTTTTTCCGTGGTCTACCGCCTGACGGGAAACACGGAGGAAGCACAGCGGAAAGCCCGGGATATCTGTCTGGAGCAAACGGTGGAATTTCCTGCGGAGTTGGTGCCCAAGGGCTTCATCCGGGAGCAGGTGGTCGGACGAATCGAAAGCATGGCGCAAATCGGCGGGGATATACATGAGGCCGAAATCAGTTATGCCGTCGAAACGACGGCCGGGGAACTGACCCAGCTATTGAACGTGATTTTTGGGAACATCAGTATAAAACCCGGTATCAAAGTGGAAAGCTTGCGGCTGCCCGCAGCGTTGCTGGAGGCTTATCGCGGACCCCGTTTTGGACGGCAGGGTTTACGGGACCGGCTGGGCGTACAGGACCGCCCCCTGCTCTTTACCGCCCTGAAGCCGATGGGGCTTTCCGCGCGCCAACTGGCGGAAATGGCCTACAAATGCGCCCTGGGCGGCATTGACATCATTAAAGATGATCACGGACTGACCAATCAATGCTTTGCCTCCTATGCCGAGCGGGTTGCCCTGTGTGCCGAGGCGGTGGAGAAAGCGAATCGGGTAACGGGGCAGAATGCGATTTATGTGGCCAATGTTACCGCGCCGGCCGGGGAGGTTTTTCCCCGGGCCCAACAGGCCAAAGAAGCGGGAGCAGGAGGCTTAATGGCCGCGCCCGCCCTGCTGGGGCTGGATGCCATGCGCCAATTGGCCGATGATGACAGGGTGGGGTTACCCATTTTCAGTCATCCGGCCTTTCAGGGCAGTTATGTGCTAAATAAAGACAGCGGAATTTCCCATTACGCCCTCTTTGGACAAATCACCCGCCTGGCGGGCGCGGACGCCGTCATCTATCCCAATTTCGGCGGCCGGTTTTCCTTCAGCCGGGAAGAATGCGCAGCTATCGTCCGCGGCACTGCGGCGGAAATGGCGCATCTTAAACCAATCTTTCCCAGCCCCGGCGGGGGGATGAGTTTGGACAGCATCGAAGAGATGCTGGCGGTGTACGGCCGGGAGGTAATTTTTCTTGTGGGCGGGGGACTGTTCCGCCACGGGCCCGATTTGGTGGAAAACTGCCGCCACTTTCGCAGATTGATTGAAAAGAAGTGAATTCCTGCACGACCGGGGATAAAAAAACTAAAGGCATAAATGGAGACTTGATTCAGGTGGGGTTAAAACCCCACCTGAAT
>DHRA01000016.1:46776-65760 GCA_002411145.1 Firmicutes bacterium UBA5324
GGTTAGTCATCGGATAAAAAAAGATCCAAGAGAAAGTGTATTGACAGATATATCCGTTATACAGTAAAATAACATCAATATAAATATGTGCTCTCTTATCCAGAGTGGTCGAGGGACTGGCCCGATGACGCCCGGCAACCGGCAGCAATGCAGTGGTGCTAATTCCAGCAGGAGAAATCCTGATAGATGAGAGGAAGGAACGCCTGATCGCCCCTTTCCTCGGAAAGGGGCTTTTAATATGGCAAAAAGCCATGCAAGGGGAGGACACGAAATTGTATAAGGAAATCACTGCCCGGAAAATTGAAACGGCCTTTGCCGGCTTTATCCTGCGGGACCGGCTGAAAGCAGTGCGGGTAGCCGATGCGCATCATCCTCTGGCGCTGGAAAACGGAGCGGTTTTACCGGAAATTTGGGTTGCCTATGAAACCTACGGACAATTATCGGAGCAGAAGGACAATGTCATCCTGGTGGAGCATGCTTTGACCGGCGACAGTCATCCCGCGGCGCATCATGAACATGACGACATTGGCTGGTGGGAACCGCTGATTGGCCCGGGCCGCCCTATAGATACCAATGAGTTTTTTGTCATATGTTCCAATGTACTGGGAGGCTGCCAGGGTACCACCGGACCCGCTTCGCCCAATCCGGCCACGGGCAAGCCCTATGGCATGAGCTTTCCGCAAATTACCATCCGGGATATGGTGCATGTGCAAAAACGGCTGCTGGAGGCTCTGGATATCCCGCAGGTGGCCTTGGTCATCGGCGGTTCCATGGGCGGGATGCAGGCGCTGGAATGGGCCGTCACCTATCCGGACTGCGTGGAAGGAGTGGTGGCCATCGCCGCTCCGGGCTATGCCACCGCCCAGGCCATTGCGTATAACAAGGTGGGTCGGGAGGCGGTCATGCTGGATCCGGACTGGCAGGGGGGCGACTATTATGGCGGTGCCGGTCCCGCCCGCGGCATGTCCGTGGCCCGGGCTTTGGGCATGATTACATACCAGAGCGATTTTTCCATGACCAGAAAGTTCGGACGCAATACCCGTAACGGAAATTTCGAGGTGGAGAATTATTTGGCCTATCAGGGGGAGCGGCTGGTTAAACGGTTTGATGCCAACGCCTATCTGTATTTATTGCGGGCCCTGGACTCACATGATCTGGGCTCCGGCTTTCCCGCTTATGCGGCGGCGCTGGGGCGCATAACCGCCCGGGTCTTGGTGATCGGGGTCAGTTCGGACATATTGTATCCCGCCTATCAGCAGGCAGAATTGGCGGACGCTCTCCGGCGGCAGGGAGTACGGGCCGAATATCAGGTTATTGAGAGCCCCCACGGCCATGACGGGTTTTTAATTGATTTTCCGATTTTACAGCCGATGATTTACCGGTTTATCAGGGCCCTGCGTTCACCCCGGAAGCGGGAAAGGCCGCTTGTCAGTTCCCTGTTCCGCGCGGCGGATATGGCCTATCTGGGGGCGCGCCTGATTACGGAAATATAGAGGAGTAGTCAGGAGTCAGTATTCAGGATTCAGAATTTTAAAGGCAAAACCGCGTCCCATTCTGACGCCTGATTTCTGAATACTAAAAGCTCGCAAACATAAGATAAAGAGGAGATATGAACATGCACATTGCATCGAAAATTGTCCATGTGGGTGTCAGCAGTGATCCGGTGACCGGCGCCATCAGCACGCCTATTTATCAAAACGCGACCTTTTGCCATCCGGCGCTGGGACAGAGCACCGGTTTTGATTACTCACGCACGAAGAACCCCACCCGTTCGGTGGTGGAAAAGGCCATTGCCGACCTGGAAGGCGGCGCGGCGGGCTTTGCCTTCGCATCGGGGATGGCGGCTATCACAACTTTGCTCATGCTCTACCGGGCCGGAGACCATCTTGTGGTGACGGAGGACTGTTATGGGGGGACATACCGGGTGCTGGAAAAGGTCTTTGCCAAATTCGGCCTGGACACGACCTTCGTGGACGGCAGCGAACTGGCCGCTGTTGCCGCCGCTATCCGGTCCACAACCAAGGCGGTATTGATTGAAACCCCCACAAATCCCCTGATGAAAATTGCGGACATCAGGGCCATTGCGGCATTGGCGGCGGGTGAGAATATCCATGTAATTGTCGATAATACTTTTTTATCGCCCTTTTACCAGCGCCCGCTGGCTTTGGGAGCGGATATTGTCATCCACAGCGGCAGTAAGTATCTGGCGGGCCATAATGATGTCATTTGCGGGTTGCTTACCGCCAAAGACGCGGCTTTGTGCGAACAGATCGGTTTTTTGCAAAACTCCACCGGCAGTATATTGGGGCCGCAGGATTCCTGGCTGCTGCTGCGCGGCCTGAAAACACTGGCGCTGCGCATGGAAAGACATAATCAGAATGCTTCCGTGATTGCTAATTGGCTAAGGGAGCATCCCAGGGTGAAAGCGGTATATTATCCCGGCCTGGCCGGTCATCCCGGCCGGGAGGTTCAGGAACGGCAGGCCGCGGGCTATGGAGGGATGCTGTCCTTCGAAGTGAATGAGCCGGACCTGGTGCCGCAGGTATTGGCCCGGGTTCAGCTGATTCAGTTTGCCGAAAGCCTGGGCGGCGTGGAGTCGCTCATTACTTTTCCGGCGGTGCAGACCCATGCGGATATACCGTGGGAAGTACGGCAGCAGCTGGGCATTTCCGACTGTTTGCTGCGTATGTCCGTGGGGATTGAAAATGTGCAGGACCTCATTGATGATTTAGCCCGGGCGCTGGCTTAGGTGAAGGCAATGATTTGTGCCTGCGGGAAAATTGTTGACAAAGATGCAAGCAAATAGTATGATCTTAAGCAGAAAGATATATTCATAAATGCCATATGAAATATATGTATATAATGTGGGATAGAGTCCATATCACCCGGCGGGCAAGGAAAAATCCAAACAAGAAAAGAGGGCTTGTTTGTATGCAAATGACGGATAAACGTGAACAGGTATTCCTGAGCGCACTGAACCTCATCGATCAGGCCGTTGCGGAAATTCACTTTGGCTCCATTACGGTAATTATCCAGGACGGCTATATCATTCAGCTGGAGAAGAACGAAAAAATCCGGCTCGATGCGACTAATTTGAACCGGCTAAAGGGAAAAAAGAAAATAACGGCGAATAGAGAAAAGGAAGGGTTACATACCCGGATATTACAGGCGGTAAAAGAATTACAATATGGTCAAGTGGTAATACTCATTAAAGACGGGACCGTTGTCCAGTTGGAAAGGACCGATAAACAGCGGTTTACAAATATGCAGGGTATTTATGGGGAAGGTATCTAATATACAAATGAGGTGTTATGTATGGGGAAAATTGCCAAGAACTTAACTGATCTGATCGGTAACACACCATTGCTGGAATTGGCAAATTACCAAAGGGTGAAAGGGTACAAGGCGGCGATAATCGGCAAACTGGAATATTTCAATCCGCTGGGCAGTGTCAAGGACCGGATCGGCTACGCGATGATTAAAGATGCCGAAGATCGGGGCATCATCAATACAGATACGGTTATTATTGAGCCGACCAGTGGCAATACCGGCATCGCGCTCGCTTTTGTCGCTGCGGCGAAGGGCTACAGGCTGATTCTCACCATGCCGGAGACCATGAGTATTGAACGGCGCCGCCTGCTGCGGATTTTGGGCGCGGAGTTGGTTTTAACCCCGGGTGCCGAAGGCATGAAAGGCGCGATAAAAAAGGCGGTGGAGTTGGCCGGAGACATACCCAATTCCTTTGTGCCCCAACAGTTTGACAATCCGGCCAACCCGGCAGTTCACCGCCGTACTACGGCGGAAGAAATTTGGCGGGATACCGACGGGAACGTGGATATCTTTGTCGCCGGCGTGGGTACCGGCGGGACCCTTACGGGTACCGGAGAGGTACTTAAACAATATAATCCCGGCGTAAAAATCGTCGCGGTGGAACCGAAGGACTCACCGGTACTGTCCGGAGGCAATCCCGGGCCGCATAAAATTCAGGGCATTGGCGCCGGCTTTGTGCCAGGGGTGCTTAATACGGACATTATTGATGAGATCATCCCGGTGGCCAACGAAGACGCCTTTGCCGCCAGCCGGGAATTGGCCAGGACGGAAGGACTGCTGCTGGGCATTTCCTGCGGCGCGGCCGTGCATGCCGCCGTGCAACTGGCCCTCCGTCCCGAAAACGCAGGCAAACGGATCGTGGTCATTTTACCCGACACGGGCGAACGCTACTTATCAACGCCCCTCTTTGAGGATTTCGCATAAAGAACGAAGAACCCCGCTGGTTGCCAACCAGCGGGGTTTTTTGTCCTATATAGCCATCGGATAAAAGAATTGCAATTTTACCCTCTGCGTTCTCTGTGGCTCTGCGGTTTGGACTTATTGGCTGCGCAGGCGGTTTTTTTGTGGGAAAAGGGGAGTGTCAAGGGGCGGGCCGGATGTTATAATGTAGGCAGGAAACAGGGGGGGGAGGAGACAGCCCGGTGGAAACTAGTATTCTGGTGGTTGACGATGAAGAGCGGATACGGGAATTGTTGAAAATGTATCTGGCCAAAGAGAATTTTCGCGTATTGGAAGCGGAAAACGGGCATGAGGCCTTGCTGAAAATCAATAAAGAACTTGTACATCTCGTGCTGCTCGACGTAATGATGCCTGAAATAGACGGTTGGACTGTCTGTAAGGAGATACGGGAACAAAATTATGCGATGCCGATCATCATGCTTACGGCCCGGGGAGATGAATTTGACCGTTTACGGGGGTTTGAGCTGGGTGGTGACGATTATATTATTAAGCCTTTCAGCCCCAAGGAAGTGGTGGCGAGGGTCAAAGCCGTCCTGAAACGGACAGTGGTACAGACGCCGCCCGGAGAACTGCTGCAATATCCGGGACTTACCATTGAGGCGGAGGCCAGGGTGGTAAGGATCAAGGGCCGGATAATCAGTTTAACGCCCAAGGAATTTGACTTGCTCTATTATTTGGCCGGCCGCAGAGGAAAAGTCGCCAGCCGTGAACAGATTCTGGAGCAGGTATGGGGCTATGACTTCTACGGTGATTTGCGCACGGTGGATACCCATATTAAACAGTTAAGGGAGAAATTAAAACGCCAGGGGGAGATGCCCAATTACATACAAACGGTCTGGGGCGTCGGTTATAAATTCGAGGTGAACCATGGGTAATAGTATTCTAGCCCGCTTTTGGGTGACAATGGTCGGTTTGGTTGTGATTCTTTTCCTGCTTTCCGGTCTGTTGCTGGACAAAATGCTGGAGAGGACGTATTATGACCAGCGGGCGGCGGAGATGCAGCGTCAGGGGGAGTACCTGGCCAAGTTGGTGGAAACCGAGCAAGTTGATGCCATTTTATCACAAAAATTGGAAGTGGCGGCCCAGTTAAGCAAAGTTGCGATTCTGGTGGCGAATAATGAGGGGATTATTTGGAAATCCAGCCGCGTCAGCGCGCAGCGCCGTTTCCCCCGGCTGGATCAGGAAGAAACGCAGCAAATGATGGCGAATAAGCCGGTAGTCCGGCGCGGTTTTAACAGACGCCTGGGTACGACGGCCATCAGTGTAATCGTGCCCTTTAGCAAAAACGGCCAGGTGGACGGAGCCGTTGCGCTCTATGCGCCCTTGTCGGGCTTGCAGGCTTTTGTGGTGAAAGTGCGGGTATTGCTGGCCTGGGAAATGTTGGGGGCGATTTTGCTTGTTTCGATTGGCGCCTTTTTCCTGGCGCGGAGCATGGTAAAACCAATAATGACCCTGGCCGAGGCGGCAAAGGGCATGGCGCTGGGGAAATATGACGTTTCCGTCCCGGAAACCCGGCAGGATGAATTGGGTATTCTGGAAAAAGCCTTTAACCGCATGGCCCAGGCGGTTGAACGCAGCATTAAAATGCAAAAGGATTTTGTCGCCAATGTTTCCCATGAACTGAGAACGCCCCTGGCCATTATTAAGGGTTACGCGGAGTCGCTGCTGGACGGGGTGACCGACGATGAGCGGGAAAAGAACAAACATTTGGAAATTATCGTTGACGAGGCGGACCGGTTGGGACGTCTATCCACCGAACTGCTTGATCTCGCCCAATTGGACGCGGGTATTTTACGCATATATAAAGAAGACATCCCGCTCTCTTCCTTCATCGCCCGCATTTTTAGCAAATTTCAGCATGAGGCTGACGAAAAACGTGTGACCCTGGTGAATACGGTGTCTGAGGACTTTAAGGTCCATGCGGATCATGAGCGGCTGTCCCAGGTGTTTTTCAATCTGGTCAGCAATGCCTTGCGGTTTACGCCGGGAGACGGCAAAATTGAAATCACGGCCACCGCATATTCCGGGGGCGTGCAAATCAGTGTGCAGGACAACGGGCAGGGCATGGACCCGGAAGAACTATCCTTTATCTGGCAGCGTTTCTATACCGGCGATCACTCCCGTCAGCGTTCCAGCGGACGGGGGTTGGGCCTGTCCATCAGCAAAACCATTATCGAGGCCCATGGGGGGACGATTGAGGCCACGAGCACCCGGGGCCAGGGGGCGACCTTTATTGTCCGTCTGCCCGCCTAGCGAAAAAATAACTGCTGATCTTTTTTCGAAAAAAAAGGGTACGTGTATTTTTGCAGCGTATTTATATACAATAAGGACAAATACGAAAGGGGAGATGGTATGAGTCAGGTATTAAGTGTTGATCGCGAGAATTTCCAGGCGGAGGTTATGGATTCGTCAATCCCGGTATTGGTGGATTTTTGGGCGCCGTGGTGCGGCCCTTGCCGGATGGTGGCGCCGGTCATGGAGGAGTTGGCCCAGGATTTCGCGGACCAGCTGAAAGTTGTAAAAATTAATGTTGACGAAAATTCGGCCTTGGCTTCCCAATACAATGTAATGAGTATCCCGGCCATCATGCTGTTTAAAAACGGACAGGTTGTGGAGCAAATGGTAGGTTTCAAGCCCAAAGCCGCCCTGGCCGCCAAAATACAAAGTCAATTATAGCCGGCCCCGGCCCCGCAGGGATTGACCAGACAATGGTCAATCCTTTTTTTATTTTCTCATAGAACCCGGCTGGGGCAAATATAATTACATAGCCGGTTTTCTGGGGGTGGCTAATCTGAAGAAAATATTTTTGACGGGCATGCCGAATGTGGGCAAGAGTGTTTTGTTTAACCGCTTAACGGGAGCTTATGTAACCGTATCCAACTATCCGGGGACTACTGTCGATATCAGTTGCGGCAAAGCGTACATCATGGGGGAAAATTTCGAAATAATCGATACACCCGGGCTTTATACGCTGATGCCCATCACGGAAGAGGAGCGGGTGACCAGGCACTTGCTGCTGAAAGAAGCCCCCTTCCTGGTAGTGCATGTTGTTGATGGGAAAAATTTGCGGCGGATGCTGCCCCTTGCCCTGCAGTTGCGCGAAACGGAACTGCCCCTCATGCTGGTGGTAAATATGATGGATGAAGCCCGGGCCCTGGGGATAGCCATCAATAAATTAAAACTGGAAGAAATACTCGGTGTGCCGGTTGTACTGACTGCGGCGGCGCAAAATAAAGGAATGGGCGAGTTAAGGGGGCGAATTCATGCCTATCGTCGAATATGATGCGGCCATTGAAGAGGCGTTAAAAAAAATAACCCGGTTACTGACTGCTGAATATCGTCTGTCGCTGCGGTTTGTCGCCCTGTTGCTGCTGCAGGGAGATGAAGAGCTGCGATTGCGGGTAAGTATACTGGAAGGGGAACGCTGGCCGGAGATTCAGGAATTGATCGGACAGACGGAGCGGCAGTATGCGCAGCCGCTTAATTATGTTATAACCATGTACCGGCAGCAGAAAGCAAACCAAATTGCCGCCCAGTGCGTGAGTGAACAGGCTAAAGGCAATCGCTGGGGAGAAATTATCAGTTTTTATACCATGTGGCCCGTGACGGGCGTACCCATTCTTTTGGCGGTGCTGTATCTGGGCTTATATCAGTTTGTCGGCCGGTTTGGCGCCGGCGTGCTTGTTGACTACCTGGAAAACAGTATTTTTGCCGCCTATATTAACCCCGTGGTTGATCAACTGCTGGAACTTTATCTGCCCTGGGAAGCGGTCCGTGCGTTGATTGGCGGCGAGTACGGCATTATTACCCTCGGGTTTCGCTACGCGATTGCCATTGTACTGCCGGTTGTCGGGACTTTTTTTATTGCCTTCAGTATCTTGGAGGACAGCGGCTATCTGCCCCGCCTTGCCATGCTGACCGACGGCATATTCAAGGCAATCGGCCTTAACGGACGGGCAGTGATCCCCATGGTTTTGGGGTTGGGCTGCGGCACCATGGCTACCATGGTGACCCGGACCCTGGAAACCCGGCGGGAACGCTTGATTGCGGCCTTTTTACTGGCTCTGGCCGTCCCGTGTTCCGCCCAACTGGGGCTGATTATGGCTTTGCTTGCCGTGCACCCCGCCGCCCTGGGTATCTGGATTGCCGTCATCGGGACCACCTTTATTGCGGCCGGCACCTTGGCGGCCCGCTTGCTGCCCGGTGAACAGCCGGTTTTTTATTTGGAACTGCCGCCGTTGCGCCTGCCGAAAGCCGGCAATGTGCTGACCAAGGCATATACCCGAATGCATTGGTATATTCTTGAGGTGCTGCCGCTGTTTGTGGCCGCCAGCGCATTGATTTGGCTCGGTAAAATGACCGGTGCTTTTAGGTCTCTCCTGACCTTGCTTCAGCCGCTAATGGGCGTTTTGGGTCTGCCGCCCGAGTCGGCAAAGATCTTTGTCTTCGGTTTTTTCCGCCGGGATTATGGGGCGGCCGGCCTCTACGATATGATGCAGACCGGCGGGCTTGATACCCATCAGAAATTGGTGGCGGCGATAATCTTAACCCTGTTCGTACCCTGTATCGCGCAGTTTGCCGTAATGGTAAAAGAGCGGGGCTGGGCTGTGGCCGGGGCCATAGGTGCTTTCATTTTCCCCTTTGCTTTTATTACCGGGTACACGGTCCATCGGGGGTTGATGCTTCTGCAGGTAATATTAGAGTAGAGGAAGTGTAATTGTCTATGTTCACCGTCCGTCAGTTAAAGAAAGGCCAATCCGCCTGCATTGTCCGGTTTGCAGGCATTACGCCCGCCGGTATGCACAAAATGATGGCGCTGGGTTTAACGCCGGGGGACCGGCTGGAAGTGCTGCAAACCTATCCCACCTATGTTCTGCGGTTTGGACATACGCAACTGGCCCTGGACCGCAGGCTGGCGCAGGGCATTGAAGTGGAACTGCGGCCGTAAGGGTGCGCAGGAAAAATCTTTTTCCGGGGTGCCGGGAGAAAATCATGCTCGTCCCAAGGGATGATCATGATTTTTGCTTTTTCGGACAGAATATAGGAGATCAAGTAACGGGTGGAGGATAAGGGGGCCGTCTTTCGTTCATGGAACCAGGAGGAAGGAAGGCGCAATCTGAGCGCAACCTGCGGGACTGGCCGGCGGAACAGACGGCGGTTTTCAGCAGTCAGGATACATATCTGTTCCATGAAGGGACGCTTTGCCACAGTTATCGCCTGTTGGGAGCGCATCTTTCCCGGGAAGGCGGGGAGGAAGGGGTGCGTTTTACAGTATGGGCGCCCTGTGCCCGCGCCGTGCGGGTGGTGGGTGGGTTTAACGGCTGGTGCGGCGTCCGGCATGAAATGCAGCGGGTTCCCGCATCCTGGTTATGGTCCCTGTTCATACCGGGATTGGTCCAGGGGGAACTGTACAAGTATGAAATTCAGCCGCCGGAGGGTCCGGCTTTCTTGAAAGCGGACCCTTACGCTTTCCGGGCGGAACACCCGCCCGGCACCGCTTCGGTGGTTTGCTCTCTGGATGGCTATGACTGGCGGGATGATGTATGGCAGGCGGAAAAACAGGCGCATGCCCCCTATGACCGGCCCATGTTAATTTATGAGGTGCACTTGGGATCCTGGAAGCGAAAGGCGGATAACGGGTTATTATCCTATCGGGATTTGGCGGCGGAGCTTGTCGCCTACGTGGTGCAGATGGGTTACACGCATATTGAACTGCTGCCGCTGGTGGAATACCCCTTTGACGGCTCCTGGGGCTATCAGGCCACGGGTTATTATGCCGTGACCAGCCGTTACGGCTCTCCCCATGATTTTATGTACTTTGTGGACCAATGCCATCAGCAGGGGATCGGCGTGATCCTCGACTGGGTACCGGGACATTTCTGCAAAGACAGTCACGGGCTTTGGCGGTTCGACGGAACGCCCCTCTTTGAGTGCGGCTGGCCTGAGCGCGGAGAAAACCGGCAATGGGGCACGGCAAATTTCGATTTTGGCGTCAGGGAGGTTTGGAGCTTCCTTATTTCCAACGCCTTATTCTGGCTGGATATTTATCACATTGATGGTCTCCGGGTGGATGCGGTGGCCAATATGTTGTATTTTGACTATGGCAGGCAGGGGGAGCGGTGGATACCCAATGCCCAGGGAGACCGCACGAACCTGGAAGGCATAGATTTTTTGCGCAAACTGAATGAAGCGGTGTTTAAGCATTACCCCCACAGCCTGATGATTGCGGAAGATTCCACCGCCTGGCCGATGGTCACCTGGCCGACGGAGGTTGGTGGTTTGGGCTTTAATTTTAAGTGGAATATGGGCTGGATGAATGACATGCTGCGTTATATGGGCCTGGATTGCCTTTACCGGAAATGGTGGCACAAACTGATGACCTTTTCCTTGATGTACGCCTTCACGGAAAATTTCATTCTCCCCCTGTCCCATGATGAGGTTGTACATGGTAAAGGCTCTTTACTGGCCAGGATGCCGGGGGATTACTGGCAGAAATTTGCCAACCTGCGCACGTTTTTCGGCTACATGATGGCCCATCCCGGAAAAAAGCTGTTGTTTATGGGCGGTGAATTTGGGCAGTTTATTGAATGGAATTACCGGGACGGTTTGGACTGGCAGCTGCTGGATTACGGGCAGCACCGGAAACTGCATAACTATGTGCGGGCTTTAAATTACTTTTACCGCGGGGAAAAAGCGCTGTGGCAGGCTGACTGTTCCTGGGACGGTTTTCAATGGATTGATCCGCATGATCACACGCAAAGCGTGATTACTTTTATGAGAAAGGGGAAAGATAAGGAGGATTTCCTGGTTGTTGTCTGTAATTTCACGCCGGAAGTCCGGGACAATTATCGCATCGGTGTGCCTCGTCCCGGCTTGTACCGGGAAGTATTTAACAGCGATCTGGAGATGTACGGAGGCTCCGGGCAGAAAAACGAAACTGCTTTGCTGACTGCTGCCGCCAATTGGCACAATCAGCCCTTTGCCCTGGAAATCAGGCTCCCTCCCCTGGCGGTAATTTATTTAAAAATGCAAGCCGCGCCCTGCGCTAGCTCTGAATGAGGTGATGACGGGCTCCGGCCACTGTCCATTTCGGCCGGGCGGTACCGGCCGATTATTCTAAGGAAGGGAACTGTTTGAGCGGATGTTGACGGTGTTACTGGCGGCTGCGGAAGCGGCGCCCTTTGTAAGGACGGGCGGTTTGGGCGATGTTGTCGGTTCTTTGGCGAAAGCCCTGCGCAGGATCGGTGTTGATGCCCGGGTCATGCTGCCGCAATATGATTGTATCGCCCCGGAATATAAAACAGCCATGGCGTTGAAAAACGAAGCCGCTGTTCCTGTAGGCTGGCGGCGGCAGTATTGCGGTTTGCGGGAACTCGTCCATGACGGTACGCCCTTTTACTTTCTGGATAACGCATATTATTTCCGGCGGCCCCGGGTGTACGGTTTTTTTGATGAGGCGGAGAGGTATGCTTTTTTTTGCCGCAGCGTGCTGGCCATGTTGCCGGCGCTCGATGTCAGACCGCAAATTCTGCATTGCCATGACTGGCATGCCGGGATGATCGCCCCCTTGCTGGCCGTCCATTACCGCGGTCAGTCCGCTTATCAGGCCCTGCGGACGCTGTTCACCATCCATAATCTGCATTACCAGGGCATATTCGCGAAGACGGTGCTCGGTGACGTATTGGACCTGGGTTGGGAGCATTTTACGCCGGAGGGCATTGAATTTTATGATCAGGTTAATTTTATGAAGGGCGGATTGATGTACGCCGATAGGATCAGCACCGTCAGCAGGACCTATGCGGAAGAAATTCAAACCCCTTTTTTTGGCGAGATGCTGGATGGCGTGATCCGTAGCCGGCGGCACCTTTTGGCCGGTATTATCAACGGGATTGATTATGTCGCATATAATCCCGCGACCGACCGGCACCTGTTTGTTCCTTATGATGCGGAGGAGCCCCATAAAGGGGAGAATAAGGTGAAACTTCAGGGGATGCTTGATTTGCCGGTCAATGCGGATACGCCGCTCCTGGCCATGGTAACCCGCCTTGTCAGCCAGAAGGGGCTGGATCTGCTGGCCCGCGTCCTGGAGGACCTGCTGGCCTTGGATCTCCAGTTGGTCATTGTGGGCAGCGGCGAGGAGCGCTACGAGGGCTTTTTACAATACGCGGGCCGGTCTCATCCGGATAAAATGTCCGTGCACATCGGTTTCGATGATCAACTGGCCCGGCGGGTTTATGCCGCGGCCGACCTGTTTTTGATGCCGTCGCTTTTTGAACCCTGTGGCACGGCCCAATTAATTGCCCTGCGATATGGCTGTCTGCCGGTGGTGAGGGAGACCGGCGGGCTGAAAGATACAGTTATGCCCTATGACGAAGATGCCGATGAGGGCAATGGCTTCACTTTTACCAACTATAACGCCCACGACATGCTGGCCGCCATTAAAAGGGCCCTGGTTTTTTACCGGCAGCCCGCGCGGTGGTCGCGGCTGGTGGCCCGGGCAATGCGGGCCGACCACAGTTGGCGCAGCTCAGCCCGGCAGTATGTCGGTTTGTACAATGCTTTGACAGCAAAGGGGGATAGGGATGGAGCTGAATAAGCGTAAGCTGTGTGAGGAATTTCAAGATAAACTGCTGAATCTGACGGGCAAACCCCCGGAGGAGACTTCCCTGGCGGAAAAATACCTGGCGTTAAGCAGTTTGGTACGGGATTTAATCGCCCGGCGCTGGAGCGAGACGGACCGGGAACGCCGGCAGGAGGCCCCCAAGCAGGTGTATTATCTGTCCATTGAATTTTTACCTGGCCGCATGCTGGGCATGCATCTGCTCAATTTGGGCATCCGCGACATTTGGGCGGAGGCCTTGGGAGATTTGGGCATTTCCCTGGCGGACGTGGAAGCGGTCGAGGAGGATCCGGGGCTGGGCAATGGCGGGCTGGGCAGGCTGGCCGCCTGTTATCTCGAATCAATGGCCGCCCAGGGCCTGGCCGGGCATGGCTGCGGCCTGCGTTACAATTATGGCTTTTTTGAACAGAAAATTATCGACGGCCAGCAGACGGAACTTCCGGATAACTGGCTGACAGACGGGAACGTCTGGGAGTTTCGCCGGCGGGAGGAGGCCGTTACGGTAAAATTCGGCGGCCGGGTACGGACCGTCAATCAGGGCCGGCTGTGCTATATCCAAGACGGTTGCGAAGCGGTGCAGGCGGTGCCCTATGATATACCGGTAACCGGCTTTTTGAATCAGACGGTCAATACCCTGCGCTTGTGGAAGGCGGAACCCGCCCCGGCGGACGTTGTATGCTCCTTGTTTGACCATAAAGACTGTACAAAAGCGATTGCATATAAAGCGTCGGTGGAGAGCATCACCAACGTGCTATATCCTGATGACAGCACGCAGGAGGGGCGGCTGCTGCGCCTCAAACAGCAGTATTTCCTTGTCTCCGCCAGCCTGCAGAGCATTATTCGCCGGCACAAGCGGCAGAAGCTGCCTTTAGCCGCCTTGCCTGCGCAGGTGGCCATTCATATTAATGATACGCACCCTGCGCTGGCTGTACCGGAAATGCTGCGCATCCTCATTGATGAGGAAGGCCTGGACTGGGAGGAGGCCTGGTCAATAACAGTGGGGACATTGTCCTACACTAACCACACGGTGCTGCCGGAAGCCCTGGAGCGCTGGCCGGTGGATTTGTTCCAGCCTTTATTGCCGCGGATTTTCATTATTGTCAATGAAATTAACGAACGTTTCTGCCGGGAACTCTGGCAGCGCTATCCCGGCCGGTGGGAACACATCCGGTCAATGGCGGTCATTGCGGACGGGCAGGTGCACATGGCTCATTTGGCGATTGCCGGCAGTCACAGTGTGAATGGCGTGGCCCAAATACATACGGAAATACTGCAAAGCAGAGTTATGGTCAATTTTAATGATTTTTATCCCGGTAAGTTTAACAATAAAACCAACGGGGTTGCCCACAGACGCTGGCTCTGCAAGGTTAATCCCCGGCTGGCCGCGCTGATCACCGAAGCGATTGGGACGGAGTGGATTTCCCATCCCTGCGAACTGGTGCGTATTGCAAGATTTGCCAATGACGCCGCCTTTCTCGCCCGGTTGGCGGCGGTAAAACGGCATAATAAGACTGTGCTGGCGGCGCATATCCGGGAACGGCACGGCATCTGCGTAAATCCGGATTCCCTTTTCGCGGCCCAGATCAAACGGATTCACGGTTATAAACGCCAGCTCATGAACGCCCTGCATATTTTGCATTTGTATAATTTGCTGCGGGAAAACCCCGCGCTGGACATGGTGCCGCGCACCTTTATCTTTGCCGGCAAAGCCGCCCCCGCCTATCACCAGGCGAAGCGCACAATTAAATTAATTACCACCCTGGCGGAACGCATCAACCAGGATCCGGTGGTGCGGGAGAAAATCAAAGTTGTTTTTCTGGAGAATTATAATGTATCCCTGGCGGAAGTGATCATCCCGGGAACCGATGTCAGTGAACAAATCCCCACGGCCAGCCGCGAGGCCTGCGGTACGGGCAACATGAAATTCATGCTGAACGGTGCAGTAACCCTGGGTACGCTGGATGGAGCCAATATCGAAATTCGCAATGCCGTTGGCGCAGAGAATATTATCACCTTTGGTTTAACCCCGGAGGAAGTGCTGAATTTTTACCAAGGCGGCGATTATAATCCATGGGATATTTACCGGGGTGACATGCGGGTCAAAACGGTAATGGATCAGCTCGTCAACGGATTTTTCCCTGTGGGGGAAGAATTCCGGCCGCTGCACGATGCGCTCTTGTATCACCATGACGAATACTTTGTTCTCAAGGACTTTCCGGCGTATGCCGCGGCGCAGCAGCGCATCGCCCGGCATTATCAGGATACATCCCGCTGGCTGAATATGTGCCTGCAGAACATTGCCCACGCCGGGAAGTTCTCCGGTGACCGCACTTTCGTGGAATACGCCGTGGATATTTGGCAAATGACGGCGCCGGAACCGGTAAGGTGCTATTGCCGGTCCGATCTAACCTTCCTCCGGCAGCAGCGCGGCTGTGCATATCAGGCTCCGGCGGGCAGGCAAAGGGAACCCGGCGCTGCAGGGGTTAGGTGAGGGCCGGTGGAGCAAACCTGGATTATGCATGATTCCCATGACCTGTATTACCGGGAACCCTTCGGCGCGGTGGGCTGCCGGGCGGCGGTCAGACTGCGCATTAAAGTCGCCGCCGCCGAAACGCCGGAGCGGGTTTTTCTCAGTTGCTGGCGCGCCGGGCAGGAAGAACGGGTGTCCATGACCCTCCTGGCGGGCGGACAGGGAAATACTTACGAAACCACAATTGCCGCGTCGCCTGTGCCGGGGCTGGTTTGGTACTATTTTGGCATTGTAGCCCAGGGCAGGACCAGTTACTATGGCAACAATGCGCAAAGACTGGGCGGCAGAGGGCAGGTGTGGGAAGGGGAGCCGGCGGCCTATCAAATTACCGTTTTTCGTAACGAGGCGGTTACTCCCGGCTGGTTTAAGGAAAGTATTGTTTACCAGATATTCGTGGACCGGTTTTTCAACGGTAACCCGGAGGGGGAGATTGAAAACCCGCCTCCGGGGAGTTTGCTTCACACCAGCTGGGACGATACGCCCTTTTACATCAGGGATATGCGTACCGGAAAAATCTTTGCCTATGACTTTTTTGGCGGCAATCTGCGGGGGGTGTTGGCCAAGCTCCCCTATTTAAAACAATTAGGGGTGGGGGCTATTTATTTAAACCCCGTATTTGAGTCACCCAGCAACCATAAATATGATACGGGAGACTACAAGAAAATTGATCCGCTGTTCGGTGATTATCCTTTGTTTAGCCAGCTTTGCAGCCGGGCCCGGGAACTGGGCATGGCCATCATCCTGGACGGGGTATTCAGTCATACCGGGAGCGACAGCCGCTATTTTAATAAAGAAGGGCGCTACCCGGAACTGGGAGCCTACCAGTCCACGGCCTCGCCCTATTTTCCCTGGTATCGTTTTCATAATCATCCCGACCAATATGAATGCTGGTGGGGCATTGACACTTTGCCAAATGTCAATGAACTGGAGCCCTCCTATCTGGACTTTATTGCCGACAATGAAGACAGTGTGTTAAAGTACTGGCTGCGGGCCGGCATAAAAGGGTGGCGGCTGGACGTGGCCGACGAATTACCCGGCCGGTTTATTAAGCATTTGCATACCGTGTTAAAAGCACAGGATCCCGCCGCTGTTTTGATTGGCGAAGTCTGGGAAGACGCCTCCCGCAAGGTCAGCTACGGCACAGAACGGGCTTATCTGCTGGGTGATGAACTGGACTCCGTCACCAACTATCCTTTTCGCAGCATGTTGCTGGATTTCATCCTGGGGGTCGACGATGCGGCGCAAACGCAGCACCGCCTTACCAGCCTGGCGGAAAATTATCCGCGGGAGCATTTTTATGCCGCGCTAAATATGCTGGGCAGCCATGATGTGCCCCGGATTCTTAGTTTGCTGGGCGAAGCGCCGCCGCAGGAAAGCCTTTCGATCATTGACCAGGCCCGTTACCGTCTGCCGGCGGAGCAGCGGAAGCTGGCCGTTAAACGCTTGAAACTGTTGGTGCTGTGGCAGATGACCTTTCCCGGCACACCCTGTATTTACTATGGCGATGAAGCCGGCATGGAGGGGTATGCCGACCCCTTTAACCGCGGGACTTATCCCTGGGGGCGGGAAGACCGGGAACTGCTCGTCTGGTATCAAAAACTGACCAATTTACGTCAGGGTTATGCCGTACTGCGCACCGGAGACTGGCTGCCTTTGGCCGTAAAGGGCGATGTATATGGTTACCTGCGGCGGATTCAACATGGGCGGGATGCCTTTGGCCAAACCCGTCCCAACAACTTGGCGGTTGTTGTAATAAACAGATCAACAGACAAGACCAACACGGTTTCGCTGAGTTTGTCCGGTTTCTCCCGGGATAACCTGGTCGACGTTCTCGCGGATAACCAGGTTATCGGGCTGTCCGGGGATAAACTGGAGCTGGCGTTGCCGCCGCTGGAGGGAAAACTGTTGTTGTGGCGCACGGAGGAAAAACCGTCCTTGACCCGCGGCAGCGGTGTCCTCCTCCAGCCGACTTCACTGTCCGGTCCCTTCGGCATTGGTGATTTCGGACCGGGGGCTTATGCTTTTGTGGATTTTTTAGCACGGGGCAAACAGAAGTACTGGCAGATCCTGCCTTTGAATCCTGCGGGGTACGGAGACTCGCCATATCAAAGCGTTTCCGCCTTTGCCGGCGATCCGTTGTTGATCTCACCGGCTTTGCTGGTGGAAGAAGGGCTTTTAGCACCGGCGGATATTGCCGATCCTCCCCCCTTTGACCCGGATACGGTGATGTTTGCCGTGGTTAAGCCGTATAAAGAGGGGCTATTGCGGACCGCCTTTAAAAGTTTTCAACAGCGGGGCAAGCAAACGGAATACCAGGCATTTGTCAGGGAGAACGGCCTTTGGCTGGAGGATTACGCTTTGTTCATGGCGGTCAAGACCCATTTTGACGGGCTGCCCTGGTCCGCCTGGCCGGTGGAGGCCGCGACCCGCGACGCGGCGGCGCTGACCGGTCTGCGACGTCTGCTGGCCGGGGAGGTTGCCTACTACTGCTTTTTGCAATACATTTTTTCCCGGCAGTGGCGGGCCTTGAAGCGTTATGCCAATGGCAAAGGAGTAAAGATCATTGGCGATGTACCTATTTTTGTCGCCTTTGACAGCTGCGATGTCTGGGCGAATCAGCAGTTGTTCCAACTCGACGCCGGGCGGCATCCCCGCTTTGTGGCGGGGGTACCGCCCGATTATTTCAGTGCCGGCGGACAATTGTGGGGCAATCCTCTTTATGACTGGTCGGCGATGGCTGCGGACGATTATCGCTGGTGGCGGGCGCGTTGCAAGGCGGCCCTGCAACTGGCGGATATAGTGAGAATTGATCACTTCCGGGGCTTTGAGGCCTTCTGGGCTGTTCCTGCCGGACGGGAAAACGCCATCCAGGGTACATGGATGGCGGGGCCGGGCCAGGATTTATTTGCCAGCATGCAGAAATATTTGGGGCCTCTGCCGGTGATTGCCGAAGATTTGGGCCTGATCACCCGGTCCGTGGAACAATTGCGGGACAAGTTTAACTATCCCGGGATGAAGGTGCTGCATTTCCTTTTTGAAGCGGCGGCTGCGGATAACGGGCCGCCCGCAGAGCTTCCCCGGAATTCCGTAGTCTATACCGGTACCCATGACAACAATACGACGGTGGGCTGGCTGGAAGAATGCCTGGCAGAGAAGCCGGAGGTTATGGCCTATCTGCGGCGGCATTTGGGACTAAAAAACGGGTATGCCGGTGCCTGCTGGCGCATTATCGAGTTTGCTTTTGCTGCCGAGGCAAACACCGTGATCATTCCCCTGCAGGATATTCTCTGTCTGGGGGCCAAGGCGCGCATGAATCGTCCGGGGACCGTGGGCGGGAACTGGGTGTGGCGATGCCGGCGGCGAAGTTTTTCTCCCCGGCTGGCTGACCGTCTGGCCGGTCTGACGCGGAAATATGACCGGGGCTCATAAATGGAGACTTGCTTCAGGTGGGGTTTTAACCCCAGCTGAAGCTTAGTCGGAATTATCCAGGGGCTTAGTCGCTCGCCTGTGCCCTTTGGGTATAACTCCCGCCTAAAGAGGCGGG
>DHRA01000016.1:65867-90486 GCA_002411145.1 Firmicutes bacterium UBA5324
GCGGGAGTTATAGAGCGAGTTAGTCATCGGATAAAGGGGAATTTGCCCACCGGAGGGGCTCCCCGTCCAACAAAGAAAAAACAGTGAGATAAAATCTCACTGTTCATAATTCTGCGGGCAGTCGAATGACCCTTAGCCGTTCTTTGCAGCGTGCACTGCTTTGTTCAAGTCGGCAACCAGGGCATCTATATCAATGCCGTGCGCCGCTGCACCCTGCTCAATGTTTTCGAAGCGTGCGGCTGCACAACCGAAACATCCCATGCCGTATTTGCGGAAAATCTCGATGGTTGCCGGATATAGCTGTACAACTTCGATAATGCTCATATCTTTTGTGATAACCATGCAAACTACCTCCTAATAAGATTAATATGTACAGGCATAGTATATCATATGCAAATTTTCATGAATAGATGCTGATTGCAGGTTTTGATTATTTATGGTTAAATGTAAACAAGTTAAACAAATTTCGTTTTTACCGGGTTTTTAGGAGGGAAAGGTATTTTTATTATGGAAAACTATATCTGAAAATGGTGCAGCGAGCGGAACAGATCGGAGGAACTGGAGATGGGTAAAGCGATTGCTTTCCAAATTGGACCCCTTACTTTTTACTGGTATGGCATTATTATCGCCACAGGAATTTTTGCGGGTTTTTTAGCCGCGGCATGGCAGGCAAAGCGCCGGGGAGAGAATGCGGAACACATATTGGATATTTTATTTTACGCACTGCCCCTCTCGATTCTGGGGGCGAGAATTTATTATGTGCTCTTTACCTGGGAGCAGTATAAAAATGATCCATGGGAAGCGTTGGCCATCTGGCACGGGGGCCTGGCTATCCACGGCGCGGTTATTGCCGCTGTGATGGTAGTTATTGTTTATACCAGGATCCATAAACTTAGCTTTTGGCATTGGGCCGATATTTGCGCCCCCAGCCTGATTTTAGGACAGGCCATCGGACGCTGGGGTAATTTCGTGAATCAGGAAGCCTTTGGCGCGCCTACGGATTTACCCTGGGCGATTTATATTGATTATGCCCACCGGCCCGTAGGCTATGAACAATACGATTATTTTCACCCCACGTTTCTTTATGAGTCCCTCTGGAATTTCGCGGTATTCTTTATTTTGCAGGTTTTAAGCGCATATCAGGTTAAACACCGCCGCATCGTGCAGGGGGGGATCGTGCTGAGCTATTTCGGTTTTTACTCCCTGGGCCGCTTTTTTGTGGAAGGGTTGCGTTTGGACAGCCTGATGTTCGGGCCGGTGCGGGTGGCGCAGTTGGTGAGCATTATGCTGGTGGTTATCAGCTTTGCTTATTTTTATTACCGGCAGAAGAGGGCGGCTTAGGGAATTTGCCCTGCACCCTTGCGCAAAATAGTGTAAATAAGTTAAAATGTTTTTGTGACAAAATTAGACATACTGATGTAAGCAGCGAATATAGTATAATGCAAAGTTAAAGGGGGGGGGATGCATGCAGGGACGTACATGTTTTCGCATATTCACTTTTGTTGCTTTGCTTGTCTTCCTCTCAGCGCTGGCGGCCAGCAGCGGATCGGTCGCCGCCGGCGGGGACGGATCCGAGCCTTTGAATGTGGCCAGCGTGCCGGTGTTAAATTATCATATGGTCGGCGATTTGAATCAGGCGCTGTGTATTTCCGCGGCAAACTTCGAGGAGCAGATGAAATACCTGGCGGACAACGGATATACGACGATTACGCCCGATCAACTGCTGGATCATCTCAAACGCGGTGTTCCGCTGCCGGAAAAACCGGTGATGATTACCTTTGACGACGGCTACGTGGATAACTATCGTGTCGCTTATCCCATTCTCAGGAAATATGGACATAAAGCCGTATTTTTCCTTATTGCGGGCTACATAGACAATGATCCCCGCTTTATGAACTGGCAGCAGGTAAAGGAAATGAGCAATAACGGGATGATTATGCAATCCCATACCGTGCACCATGCAAACCTGACAAAGCTGTCCCCGGAGGATGCCTTAAAGGAACTGACGGAATCAAGGGAAATCATTGAACAGGAAGTGGGGAAACCCGTGCGCTATTTAGCCTACCCCACCGGGGCAACCGACAAGGCTACCGTCCTGCTGGTAAGGAAGGCGGGTTATCGCGGGGCATTCTCGGTACGGTTTGGGGAAGCAGGTCCGGACAGCAATTTCTATGCCATTGAACGTATTCCCCTTTTCCGCAGTTCCCGGACTTTCCGCAGCTTTTTTTTACGGCTTAACGCCGCGCCGGTCCTGGAACGCTTTGGGCTGATAAGGTAGGGAATACCAACCGCCAAGGCGCAAAGACGCCATGCGGAATTTTACGCAAAGAAGCTAAGAAGCAAAGGGTGAGGATCGTTTTATCCCTTTGTTTCCTGGCTTTTTTGCGTTAATTTCGTCTTCCCTTGGCGTCCGGGCGGTTAAATCATCAACCCGGTGGTCCTGGAACAGGCAGGACCATCGGGTATTTTTTCTATTTATCCGTAAATTTTTTTTTTAGCGAAAGGGTTTTCCTGTTTTTGGGCGAAACTAACAGTAAAGTGGTGTAAAGTGGTTTAAAGTGGAGTAAAGTGAATACTTCTGGTTTCAAAGTGGAGGATTGCGCAATGTTCATGGGGGAATACCGCCACACAATTGACGGAAAAGGCCGGGTTATTTTGCCGGTCAAGTTTCGGGAGGCGCTGGGTGAGCAGTTTGTGGCCACCAAGGGTCTGGATAATTGTTTGTTTGTATATCCCCGTGAAGAATGGGCCATCATAGAGAGCAAACTGAAACAATTACCTTTCACCAAAGCAGATGCGAGGGCTTTCGTCCGGTTTTTCTTTGCCGGCGCGGCGGAATGTGAAGCGGATAAGCAAGGCAGGGTGCTGATACCGACAAATTTGCGGGACTACGCAAAATTGGATAAAGATATTGTCATTGTGGGGGTTTCCAATCGCATTGAGATTTGGAGCCGGGAAGTCTGGGAAAAATACAGCAATGAAGCTGAATTATCCTATGGTGACATTGCAGAAAAACTTGAAGACCTGGGGATTTGAGAAGTGAGAAGTGAGAATAGATGAGAATTGTCTTGTTCAGATATTCTAAATTCTGAATACTTGGCTAGAGGGGTGAAGCGGGTGGATTTTCACCACGTGTCCGTACTGTTGAAGGAGTCGGTTGATAACCTTGCAATAAAACCCGGTGGTGTATACGTGGATTGTACCCTGGGAGGGGCGGGACATAGCCGGGAGATTGTCCGGCGCATGGGCGCGGCAGGCACCTTGGTGGCCATTGATCAAGACCCGGCGGCCATCGGGCATGCCCGGACCCTGTTGACCGGTTTGCCCGGCGCCATACATATCGTCCACGATAATTTTCAGAACCTGAAAAAAATCATGGACGGGCTGCAACTAACAAAGGCAGACGGGATCTTGTTTGATTTGGGGGTTTCCTCCCATCAGCTGGACATGGCGGAACGCGGCTTTTCCTATATGCAGGACGCGCCGCTGGACATGCGCATGAACTCCGCCGCCCCGGTCTCCGCCCGGGAAATTGTAAATGAGTGGGACGAAGCGTCCCTGACGGAGATAATCAGGGACTACGGCGAAGAACGCTGGGCAAAACGGATTGCCCAATTTATCGTGAAAGCACGGGGCCAGCGGCCGCTGGAAACAACAGGTCAGCTGGTAGAGGTGATAAAACAGGCGATTCCCGCCGGCGCCCGGCGGGAAGGGCCCCATCCGGCAAAACGAACCTTTCAGGCCATCCGGATTGCCGTCAATAATGAACTGGCTATTTTGGAGCAGGCCTTCCGGGATGCGGCGGATCTCTTGCGGAGCGGGGGACGTCTCTGTGTCATCACCTTTCATTCGTTGGAAGACCGGATTTGTAAACAGACCCTGCAGGATTTGGCGAAGAAGTGTGTCTGTCCGCCCCACATACCAATTTGTACATGCAATAAGCAACAAGAAATAAAGATCATAGGGAAACCGATTGTCCCGTCCGATGCGGAGACGGGCGACAACCCCAGAGCGCGCAGCGCTAAACTAAGGGTCGCAGAGAAAGTTTAGGCGATGTTCTAAAACAAAAAGGGGGAAAATACATTGTTAGCAGTGAGGAAAACACAACAAACAGAATATCAATCCGAAGCGGCACAATTGTCTGTCGGTCAGGTTCGCAAGCCGGCAAAAAAGAAAGTAAACCCCTGGAGCCGATACTTTATGACGGTTGCCCTTGCCGTTGCCGTTGGGATCTTCATTACCGGACGGCACGCGGAGATTGCGCGCACCAGCTATGAAATCGCCAAAATAAAATATACAGTGGCCAAACTTGAAAAAGAGAACGAAGCATTGCAGATCAGTGTGGCAAGTTTAAAGGCGCCGGGACGTGTGCAGGAAATAGCGGTGGCGCGGTTGGGCATGCAATTGCCTGAAAAGGTATATTATGCCTCGGTTCCGGCTACGGACAACACGAAACAGACTAATGCTGTGGCGGTTCGCACCGCGGCTGCTCCCTGGGGGGCTAAAGCGGAAGCGCGCGCCGGCCGGTAGTGATGAACCTCCGTTTGCAGGAAGGGCCCTTCGGACAATAGAATAGGGGGAGTTCGTCTTGATCGGGGCCTCGTCACATGTCGTGATTAGAAAAAGAGTTGCCCTTCTTTTTTTGGTTGTGGCGCTGATTATGTGCGGGTTGGTGGGCCGCCTGGTGTACGTCCAATTCTTTCGCAGCAGCTGGCTGCTGGAAAACGCGGTGGACCAGCGGGTGCGGGATATTCCCGTGGAGGCCAAACGCGGCCCGATTTATGACCGTAATGGCAAAGAACTTGCTGTCAGCGTTAACATGGAGTCGGTTTATGCCATACCGGTCGAGATAAAAGACAAGGAAGAGACCGCCGCTCAACTGGCGGCCATTCTGGAACTGGATAAAGAGAAACTGCAAAAACGGCTCAATCAATCCAGCGCCCTCGTTTGGGTGCGCAGGAAAATTCCCGTTGAACAGGCGCAAAAAATAAAAGCCTTAAATCTGCCCGGTGTCGGTTTGACCCAGGAAAGCAAAAGATATTATCCGGACGGCGTTTTGGCGGCCCATGTGCTCGGGTTTTCCGGTATCGACAGCCAGGGCCTGGAAGGTATTGAGGCGACTTATGATACCAATCTGAAGGGCCAAAAAGGGCGCATTGTCATTGAATACGATGCCGGGGGACGGGAAATCCCCAATGCCACGCATAAGTATATTCCGCCCCAGGACGGAGATATTGTTTATCTGACCATCGATAAGGTAATTCAGTTCATTGCGGAACGGGAACTGGACCGGGTGATGCGGGAAACGCAGGCGGTGGGAGCTACGATCATTGCCATGAATCCGCAGACCGGTGAAATTTTGGCTTTGGCAAACCGGCCGGGGTATGACCCCAATCATTACGGGGATTACGCACCGAACTTATGGCGGAATATCGCTTTATCCAACAGTTATGAACCGGGTTCAACCTTTAAAATTATGACGGTCGCCGCGGGTCTGCAGGAAAAAGCGGTTAGACAGACAGATCCGTTCTTTGACCCCGGTTATGCGGAAGTGCAAGGTCGTCGTATTCGCTGTTGGAAACCGGGCGGACACGGCAGCCAAACCTTCCTTGAAGTCGTGAAAAACTCCTGTAACCCTGGATTTATTGCGGTAGGGTTGCGATTGGGGACCGAAATCTTTTATAATTATTTGGAAGCCTTTGGCTTTGGGAAAACAACGGACATAGATTTGCCCGGCGAAGCAAAAGGCATTATGATTCAGCGGGCAAAGGCGAAACCGATCAATATCGCCACCATGTCCATGGGGCAAAGTATTGCGGTGACCCCGATGCAACTGATCACGGCCGTGGCCGCCGTGGCCAACGACGGTTTACTGTTAAAACCGCAGATTGTCCGGGAAATCCGCAGTAACGACGGAAAAGTTTTGCAAGCTTTTGCCAAAGAAACTGTCCGTCAGGTTATTTCGCCGGAAACCGCCCAGGAATTAAGGGGTATCCTGGAACAGGTGGTTGCGGACGGAACCGGGCGAAACGCTTATATCGAAGGCTACCGCATTGCCGGAAAAACCGGCACGGCCCAAAAAGTAGGCGCCGGCGGGTATGAACAGGGACGCTATGTTGCTTCCTTTGTGGGCTTTGCGCCGGCCAATGACCCGCAAATTGCTTTGCTTGTGGTAATTGATGAGCCCCAGGGGCTTTATTACGGCGGACAGATCGCCGCACCGGTGTTCGGGCAAGTGATGCGTGATGTGCTGCAATATTTAAAAATACCCCTGCAAATCGAACGGGGCGGCGCGGCCGCCCAGCCGAACGCAAACCCCGGCGAACCGCCGCAACTAAATCTGAATGTCGAACTGACCGTACCCAGCCTGATAAACTTATCTATCGGCGATGCGGAGCAGTTGGCTAAGGAAGCGGGGCTGCGCTTAAGTGTGGATGGTCAGGGCCGGCGGGTGGCTGACCAGCTGCCCAAGCCGGGCAGCAAAGTATATGGCGGGACGCAGGTGCTTATTTATACCGAGCCCCGCTTTGCCGACGGGCAATTGCAGATTACCATGCCTGATCTGACGGGGAAACCGTTGCGGCAGGCGGGAGAATTGCTGGCTGATATCGGGCTCATGCTGGAAGCCGACGGCAGCGGTAATGCCGTAAAGCAGGAGCCGGCGCCGGGGAGCAAAGTGCCGCCGGGCGCCACGGTCCGCGTGAGTTTCGCTCCCCCTTCTTAAAAAGCCGGCGGGCATGATATAGAGCGGTGCTAAAGTGGCAACAATAACTATAATAAATAAGGTTGCGTCCTACTTTCAAGGAGGTCTATAATAAGCATGATACCTTTAGCCGACCTGATTAGTAATCTCAAAACCAAAAGGGTGGCAGGCCCGGAGAATGTTGACATAAAAGGCATGACCTATGATTCCCGGCATGTTGAACCGGGTGACCTGTTTTTTTGCCTGCCGGGCGCAAAGGCCGACGGGCATGATTTTGCGACCCAGGCTCTTGCCCGCGGTGCGGCGGCTTTCGTGGTGGAGCGGGAATTGCCCCTGGAGGGGGCCACGCAGATTATTGTGGCTGACAGCCGCAAAACCATGGCGGCGCTGGCGGCGATATTTTACGGTCATCCTGCCCGTCAATTACGGATGATCGGGGTAACCGGCACCAACGGAAAAACAACGACTACTTATTTGATTAAGGCGATTCTGGAAAAAGCAGGTTTGGGCGTCGGTTTAATCGGTACAATCCAGTCCCTGATCGGTGAGCGGGTTATCCCCGTCAGGAATACTACGCCGGAGTCTTTGGATCTCCAGCATTTGTTGCGCCGGATGGTGGACGCGAAACTGAAGTATGCGGTGATGGAAGTATCCTCCCACGCCCTGTCCATCGGGCGGGTGGCGGGCTGCGAATATGATACGGCGGTATTTACAAACCTGACCCGCGATCATCTCGATTTCCATCGGACCTTTGATAATTACGCCGCAGCGAAGGCGCTGCTTTTTGCCGGTCTGGGAAAAAACGCCCACAAGCAAGGGGCGAAAACCGCGGTCATTAATTTGGATGATGACTACGGGACGTTCATGGCCGGACAAACGACTGTTTCCGTATTAACCTACGGTGTGGAACGGGACGGAATGATCCGGGCGGAAAATGTGCAGGTAACGGCCCGCGGCACCTCTTTTACCGCCGTAACGCCCCGGGGCGAGATAGAACTTCGTTTGAAAATTACCGGTATGTTTAATGTCTATAATGTGCTGGCCGCCATCGGTGCCGCTCTGGCGGAAGGGATTGCGCCGGAGACGATCAAAATGGCCTTGGAGGAATTTAACAGTGTGGCCGGGCGTTTTGAACTGGTGGAGGCAGGACAGGATTTCGCGGTAGTCGTTGACTATGCGCATACCCCGGACGGTCTGGAAAATATCTTGCAAACCGCAAAGAAATTCGTCCAGGGGAAAATCATCGTTGTCTTTGGCTGCGGCGGTGACCGGGATCGTACCAAACGTCCGATCATGGGTGCTTTAGCCGCCCGTTATGCTGATTTTACCGTCATCACATCGGATAACCCGCGGAGTGAGGAACCTGTTTCCATCATGCGGGAAATTGAAAAAGGGCTAAAAGAAGAGAGGATTCGATCCGATCAATACATCATGATTGCCGATCGCACGGAGGCGATCCGCGCAGCCATAAACAGGGCGCAGGCTGATGATATAGTGCTTATTGCAGGGAAGGGCCATGAGACGTATCAAATATTAAAGGAGCGTACCATTCCCTATGATGACCGGGAGGTTGCACGGGGAATACTAAAGGAGATGAAAGCATAATGGCCCAGTTTACGGTTGACGAACTGAGGCGTGCCACCGGGGGGAGACTACGCCAAGGCGAGGAAACCACCCCGGTTTTTGGCGTATCCACGGATTCACGGAAGATTATGGACGGCAGCGTTTTTCTCGCGCTAAGCGGAGAAAATTTCGACGGGCATGACTTTGCGGCGGAGGCACTGGCCAAAGGTGCAGCCGGCCTTATTGTAAGCCGGCCTTTGTCCGGGACTGTTCCCCAAACGGCTTTTGTTATTGAAGTGAGTGATACCTTACGGGCATTGCAGGACATTGCCAGGTATCACCGCTTGAAATATGATATACCGGTGATCGCTGTTACCGGCAGCAACGGAAAAACGACCACCAAAGACCTGATTGCCGCGGTTTTGGCCGAGAAGTTTACAACCCTGAAAACCGAGGCCAATTATAATAATGAAATTGGTTTGCCGTTAACCCTGTTGAGCCTGCATGGGGGCCATGAAGCTGCGGTGGTGGAAATGGGGATGCGCGGTTTAGGGGAAATAAAGGCGCTAACGGAAATTGCGCTGCCCAACATGGCGGTGGTGACAAATGTAGGGGAAACCCATCTGGAATTGCTGGGTTCACAGGAGAATATCGCCCTGGCCAAGGCGGAACTGGTGGAGGCGCTTGATAGCCGGGGAGTTGCCTTTTTAAACGGTGACGACCCGCGGGTCCGCGGGATGGCTGCCCGCTGCAAGGGTGAGGTTCTCTATTACGGGACAACCAGTAATGCCGATGTATGGGCGGATGAAATAAAAGTTGTGGACGGCGGCACAACTGCCACGGTTAATGCCGGCAACCATCGTTTTTCCGTGTCCCTGCCGATGCCTGGCCGGCATAATATACTAAATGCCATGGCCGCTGTGGCCGTCGGGCTGCGCCTGGGTTTGTCGGCAAGGGAAATGCGGCAGGGATTAAGCCGCTTTACGCCCACGGCTTTGCGCCTGGATATCCTTACCACCCCGGAGGGTTATACGCTCATCAATGATGCGTACAATGCCAGCCCCCTCTCCATGCGGGCGGCGGTGGACACTCTGACGGATGTCGCCGCCGGACGGAAAATCGCCGTACTGGGTGATATGCTGGAATTAGGGGAGATCAGTGAGCCGGCTCACCGGCAGATTGGCGGATATGCGGCGGAAAAAGGGGTCAGCGGGCTTTTCACCTTTGGCGGACAGGCGGCTTACATCGCGGAAGGGGCGCGGCAAGCGGGACGGCAACCCGATTACATAGGTACCTTCGACAATATGGAGACGCTGGTGCAAAAACTGCGGGCATTTCTACGCGCCGGTGATACTGTTTTGATCAAGGGATCACGGGGGATGCGCATGGAGCGAGTGTGCAAGGCGCTGCAGGGATAATTGATGCGATAAGCGGGAGGGGCAAATAATGTTGGAACTACTGTATGCAGCCGGCGCGGCCTTTGGTATTTGCGTATTGGCCGGCCCTGTACTCATACCTGTCTTGCATAAATTAAAATACGGACAAAGTATTCGCGAAGAAGGGCCGCAGCGTCATCAGCAGAAGGCGGGCACGCCGACGATGGGCGGACTCATGATTTTATTGGCTTTGACGGCAGCGGCTTTATGGTTTGCCGGCAACAGCCCGCCGGTTTGGCTTGCTTTGTTCATGACTTTAGGACACGGCATGCTGGGTTTTTTGGACGACTTTATCAAAGTGGTTATGAAGCGGAACTTAGGTTTGAAAGCCCGGCAGAAACTGCTGGGCCAGAGTATCCTTACCGCCGCGCTGGCGTACTTTGCCGTTGCGTATATGCAGCGGGGCACTGATTTGTGGCTGCCGCTGCTTAACAGTTATGTTGATGTGGGCTGGTTTTATTATCCCCTTATTTTCTTTGGCGTCATCTTTCTGTCCAACGCGGTTAACCTTACCGACGGTTTGGACGGACTCGCTTCCGGAATCATGGTGGCGGCCGGTGTCGCCTACACCATTGTGGCCGTAAAATTTGGTTATTATGAACTGGCCGTTTTTGCCATGGCCGTGACGGGCGCCTGTCTGGGATTTCTGGTTTTCAATGTCTATCCCGCAAAAGTATTTATGGGCGACACAGGTTCACTGGCCCTGGGCGGGGCGCTGGCCGCCCTCGGGGTTCTCACACGGACGGAGATTTTGCTGGTGATTATCGGCGGGGTGTTCGTCATCGAGGGCCTATCGGTGGTTATACAGGTTATCTCTTTTAAAACAACGGGAAAAAGAGTATTCTTAATGAGTCCGCTCCATCATCATTTTGAATTGCTCGGATGGACGGAGAGAAAAGTGGTAGCTGTTTTCTGGGCCGCGGGAGTTTTGTGCGGCGCCTTTGGTTTGTGGCTCATAATGTAAAACATGCCTGGAGGTTGGACAATGGACTTAAGTGGTAAAAGAGTACTTGTGATGGGTGCGGGAATTAGCGGAGTGGCCGTGGCGAAAATTGCCAAAAGGCTCGGCGCCCAGGTGGCTTTAAGTGATACCAAACCGGAGGGGAAATTGGGTGCCGTGCCCGGAGAACTGGCGCAGGCGGGCATCAAACTTATTTCGGGACCGCAGGAACCGGCGATTTTGACGGGGGTTCAACTGCTCATCCCCAGTCCGGGTATTTCAATTAATCACCCCCTTATGCGGCAGGCAGCAGCCAGGGACATAGAAGTGATCAGCGAAGTGGAATTTGCTTTTCGGGTGACGGCTGCTTCCTTTGTGGCCATCACCGGGACCAATGGAAAAACAACAACCACGACTTTGACCGGCGAGATCCTAAAAAAGGCGGGGAAAAAAGTGGTTGTCGGGGGAAATATCGGCATAGCACTGAGTGAAGCGGTATATAATCTAGCGGATGATGCAATAGCCGTCGCGGAAATCAGCAGCTTTCAACTGGAAGGGGTGAAACATTTCCGGCCCCATGCCTGCGCGATATTGAATCTTACCCCCGATCATATCGACCGGCACGGCACGCTGCAGGTTTATCAGGAAACGAAAGAACGCATTTTCGCCCGGCAGACAGAGGCAGATTTCCTCGTTTTAAATTATGACGATCCTGTGGTGCGGGGTATGGCGCAGCGGGCTCCTTCCTGGGTGATTTATTTCAGCGCCACGCAAGTGCTGCCTGAGGGGGCTTATGTCCGGGAGGGGAATATCGTGCTGGCGCTTAACGGTGAAAGGGAAACAGTCTGTCCGGTGGCGGAAATGGGTATCCGGGGCGCGCACAATGTCCAGAACGCTTTAGCGGCCTGTGCCCTGGCAAAAACCTGCGGGGTAAGCACGGCGGTCATGGCGGATACTTTGCGTAATTTCCAGGGTGTGGAGCATCGCCTGGAATATGTTGCGGAAATCGGCGGGGTAAAATATTTCAACGATTCCAAAGCGACTAATCCGGAGTCGGCCATTGTGGCCTTACAAGCCTTCACAGAACCGGTAATCCTCATTGCCGGCGGTTATGACAAGGGGACGGACCTGCACGCCTTTATGATGGCAATAAAGGCCCAGGTGCGGGAACTTATCCTGCTGGGGCAGGCCGCTGACCGGTTTGCCGCCGCGGCTAAGGAACATGAAATTACCGTGATCCACAGGGCTGAAACCTTCCCGGAGGCCGTATCTTTGGCGGAGAAACTTGCCAAACCCGGCGAAAGTGTCTTGCTATCACCGGCTTGTGCGAGTTATGATATGTTCAGTAACTACGAGGAGCGTGGCCGAATCTTTAAACAACTGGTGTTAGCCTTGAGGAGGTAATGCGGTGGCTACGAAGACGAAATCCCCGGATTTTATCATCTTTTTCAGCATTATGACTCTCCTGGGTATCGGCATTATCATGGTATTCAGCGCTAGTTCCGTGTCCGCTTTCGTCCATTTCCAGGACAGTTATTATTTCCTGAAACGACAGTTGATTTGGGCGGCGGCCGGGTTAAGCGTGATGATTTTCTTCATGCAGGTTGACTACCACCTCTGGCGTAAATGGGCAAAGCCCGGGTTTTTGGTCACGGTCCTGCTCCTTATCCTGGTGCTTGTGCCCGGAATTGGTAAAGTTGTCAACGGTGCGCGCCGGTGGATTGATTTTAAAATTTTCGCGCTGCAGCCCTCGGAACTTGCCAAACTGGCCATAGTCTTATATATGGGTGACAACCTCACCCGGCAGATGGATCGCATCACCAAGTTTACGCGGGGCTTACTGCCGCACTTGGTGACCCTGGTATTTATTTTTGGTCTGATCTTAATGGAACCCGATCTGGGAACAGCCCTGACCATCGGGGGGACAGTTTTCCTGATGTTCTTTGTCAGCGGCGCCCAGCTGAAACATTTGGGAGCTTTGGTCGGCGCAGGTGTCGCCGGCATAATCGCGGCGATTATTGCCGCCCCTTACCGCATGCAGCGGATAACCGCCTTTATGGACCCCTGGAAGGATCCGCTGGACACCGGCTACCATATCATTCAGTCCTTGTATGCCTTGGGTTCCGGCGGACTATTTGGCGTGGGCCTGGGGCGAAGCCGGGAAAAGTTCCTGTATTTGCCCGAACCCCATACTGATTTTATTTTCGCCGTCCTGGGCGAGGAGCTTGGGTTCATTGGCACCGTAACCGTAATTGCGCTTTTCTTCCTCTTTGCCTGGCGGGGCTATAAAATTGCCATTTCCGCGCCGGACACTTTTGGCAGTGTGCTGGCCGCGGGCTTAACGACCACCGTTGGTTTGCAGGCCATGATGAATATCGCGGTGGTCACCGCCTCCATGCCTGTAACGGGTATCCCGCTCCCTTTCATCAGCTATGGAGGTTCCGCGCTGTTGTTTACGATGGCCGGGGTCGGAGTGCTGCTAAACATATCCCGACAGATGACAACAAAATAGGAAGCGAGGGAGAACGACCGGCACCGGCGGCAAACTTCGTTTCACAAATCCATACTTAGAGGAGGTCGCCATGAAAGTGTTGCTAGCCGGAGGTGGCACAGGAGGGCATATCTATCCCGCCGTGACCATCGCCCGGGGCTTGCAGGCCGCACAGCCGGATTGCGAGATCCTGTTTGTCGGCACCAGGCAAGGGCTGGAAGCGGACATCATACCCAAGGAGGGTTTTGCTTTCCGGGCCATTGATGTTCAGGGCATGCAGCGAAAATTAAGCTGGGATACCTTGCGTACCATCGGTAAAATGCTTAAGGGGCTGGTACAGTCCCGGCGGATTATCCGTTCTTTTCAGCCCGATGTGGTGATAGGTACCGGAGGGTATGTGTGCGGGCCGGTGGTTTTGCTGGCGAGCCTGCTGAGAATCCCCACGGTCATTCAGGAACAAAATGTCATCCCCGGTGTAACCAACAAGCTGTTGGCCCGTTTGGTAAAACTGGTTTTGGTGGGTTTCCCGGAGGCGGCTAAATTTTTCCCCCGGGGGGCGGTCATCGCGGCTCCCGGCAATCCTGTGCGGACGGAAATTATTGATGCCCGGAAGGACGAGGGGTTGCGGGCCTTTGCGCTGGATCCGGCGAAACACACAATTTTGGTGGCCGGCGGCAGCAGAGGGGCAAGGACGATCAATGAGGCAATGCTGCAAGTCTACCGTGACTTCGCCGGTGACCGGAATGTGCAGATCCTGCACGTAACGGGGACCGGCGAGTATGAGAGCTTAAAGGCGAAAGCACAGCAGAACGGTATAGACTGCGGGGAAAATGGTAATATTATCCTTGTGCCCTATTTATACAATATGCCGGCTGCCCTGGCGGCGGCGGACCTGATTGTCTACCGTGCCGGGGCGGTGGGCCTGGCGGAAATTACGGTGCGGGGCTTACCGGCGATATTGATCCCCTATCCTTACGCGGCGGAAAATCACCAGGAATATAACGCCCGTCTGCTGGCAGAAAAGGGGGCGGCGGTAGTGATTACCGACAAAGAATTGACCGGGGAGACGCTTTCCCGGACAATTAGCCGGTTGCTTTCCGAACCGGGAAAACTTACGCAGATGTCGGCGGCCAGCCAGGCGCTGGGGCGCCCCCGGGCCACGGTTGACATCGTGGAGTCGATACTTGCGCTTTTGAAATAGGATGTCTTACCTTAAATATATGGGACAGGCTTTTGGGGCTCAATCACAAGCGGATTTATTTGTGCATAGTATGTGTTGTGGCTGGGACCCCGTCGGAAAGGAGATGACAGAAAAATTGCGTTCTGATATACGCGCAGTGCACTTCGTTGGCATTGGCGGCTCAGGGATGAGTGCGATCGCCAAAGTTTTACTGGAAATGGGCTATCATGTATCCGGGTCCGATGTTCACCAATCGGACACTACTTACAATTTAGAAAGATTAGGGGCCAGAGTTTATCAAGGCCACGACGGTGAAAATGTTAAAGGAGTGGACGCGGTAGTCGTTTCCACGGCTATTGCGGAAAATAACGCGGAAATTAAAGCGGCCCGTGATTTGAATATACCCATTTTCCACCGGTCGGAGATGATTGCGGAGATGATGGAATCCAAGAAAGGGATTGCCATCGCCGGTGCCCATGGAAAGACCACGACGACCTCCATGGTTTCCCTCATGATGGAGAAGCTGGGAATGGATCCCACAATTATTATCGGGGGGGAACTTCATGATATCGGCGGGAATGCGAAATTTGGCTCCGGTGAGTATATTGTGGCGGAGGCCGATGAGAGCGACGGTTCTTTCCTCAAGTTATCGCCCCGGATCGCCGTGGTAACCAATATTGAAAATGATCATATGGATTTTTACGGCACCATTGAAAATATTGTTCTGGCTTTTAAGCAATTTCTGACAAAACTTCCGGACGACGGCCTCGCCATCCTCTGTGCGGACAATAATCACGTCCGCAATTTAGTTAAAGGGATGCACAAGCCCTTTGTCACCTATGCGCTGGGAAATGACGCTGATTACACGATAAAAAATTTGCGTAGCGACGGTGTGCAATCCCTGTTTGATGTTTACTATAAAGGTTCTTTGCTTGGTGAAATGGAAATAAACGTACCGGGAACCCATAATATTGCCAACTCCCTGGCCGCCGTGGCCGTGGGACGCCATATCGGTTTGTCCCTGGCGGAAATACGCGGCGCCTTAAAACAATTTCGGGGGGTTAAACGCCGTTTTCAAACAAAGGGTGAGGTTGACGGTATTTGGGTCGTTGATGATTATGCCCATCATCCTACGGAAATCAACTCCACCTTACTGGCGGCCAGGCAAACCCGGCCGGAACGCTTAATTGCCGTTTTTCAGCCGCATCGCTATACCCGCACCAAGTTCCTGCGGGAAGAGTTCGGTAAAGCTTTCGCGGCGGCGGATATTGTCATTTTGACCGACATTTATGCCGCCGGTGAACAGCCGATACCCGGGATCAGCGGGGAAACCCTGGTGCAGGAAATCGAGAAACAGGGGCGGTCCGTGATCTATATTAAAAACAGGGAAGACATCCCCGCATACTTGTATACGATTGCGCGCCCCGGGGATTTACTCATGACCATGGGGGCGGGAAACATTTGGCAGACAGGGGAGCAGCTTGTGGAGATGCTGCGCGCCCGGGCATAAAGGTGAACAGGGGTTATCCCCTGTTGGCTGTTTTATTTTGCGCACGGCTCCCGACGGGGGTTCTGCTTAATAAGTAAAAGGGAAAATTGGTTGGGGTGCAAAGGGTGATTGTAGTTTTGCGAGGGAGTGAAACTACATGGATAAGTATTTGCTTGCGGGTGGCCGGAGACTCGAAGGAAAAATCCGCGTCAGCGGCGCGAAAAACGCGATATTACCCATCCTGGCAGCAACATTGCTGGCTCCGGGACTACACATTATTCATGATGTTCCCCATTTACGGGATATTAGCGTTATGCGCAATATCCTGCATTTATTAGGGGCGGTTACCGAATTAAAAGGCATGACGATGACCGTCAACAGCGACAACATCCAGCCGGTGGAAGTGCCGGAAACGCTGATGCGGGAGATGCGGGCGACGGTATTTCTTATGGGGCCGCTTTTGGGGAGACTGGGGAAGGTGAAGTTGTCCCACCCCGGAGGTTGCGCCATTGGTTCACGGCCGATTAACTGGCATTTGAAGGGCCTTGAGCACCTGGGTGTACGCATTGGTGAAAAACATGGGTACATTGAGGCGGAAGCGAAGAAAATCCACGGAGCGGAAATACATCTTGATTTTCCCAGTGTGGGCGCGACGGAAAATCTTATGATGGCTGCTACCCTGGCACCTGGTGTTACGTTGATCCGTAATGCCGCCCGGGAACCGGAAATTGCCGATCTGCAAAATTTTCTGCGCAATATGGGCGCGCGGATTCAAGGAGCGGGCACCGATGTAATCCGCATTGACGGTGTCACCAGGCTGACGGCTGGAGAGTACCGGGTTATTCCCGATCGCATTGAAGCCGGAACCTTTATGTTGGCCGGGGCGATAACCCGGGGTGATGTTACGCTGGAAAACGTGGTGCCCGAGCATCTCGCGCCGGTTATTGCGAAAATGCGGGACGCAGGCGTTGATGTGACGGAAGGCGAAAAGCAAATCCGGGTAAAGGTGAATGATAAAATTCACGGGGTGGATATTAAAACACTTCCCCATCCCGGGTTCCCCACGGATTTGCAGGCGCCCATGATCTCCTTTCTGACTTTGGCGGAGGGGACCAGTGTGATCACGGAAAATATTTTTGAAAATCGGTTTAAATACGTGGATGAATTACGGCGGATGGGTGCTGACATCCAGATTGAAGGCCGGGTCGCGATTGTGCGCAGCGTAGGTGCGTTGACCGGCGCAATGGTTTCCGCGCCGGATTTACGGGGCGGTGCGGCGCTCGTTTTGGCCGGGTTGGCCGCGGAGGGCGAAACCGTGGTTGACAATATTTATCATATTGATCGCGGATATGACAGTTTGGAAAAGAAGCTGGCCGGGATTGGCGCGCTAGTCCGGCGGGTATGAAAATTTTCTCCAAGGGGGACGCATTATGTTTAAGGGTAAGATTGTGGTACTGATGGGCGGGCCGTCCACGGAACGGGAGGTTTCTCTCCGGACCGGGGGGGCCATATATCAGGCTTTGTCGGCGATGGGGTGCCAGGTAACGACCCTGGAGCTGGATCGTAATGTGGCGGCAAAGCTGCAAGCGGAAAGCCCGGACGTGGTGTTTATCGCCGTACATGGCAAGTACGGGGAAGACGGGGTGGTGCAGGGCGTGTTGGATTTGCTGGATATTCCCTATACCGGGTCGGGCGTGTTGGCCAGTGCGCTGGCGATGGATAAAGCGATGAGCAAAAAAATATTCCTGGCTTCCGGCGTGCCTACCCCTGCAGCCACTTTTTTCGGGGCGGCAGAGAGGGCGGCCGGATCACTGGCGCTCAGTAAAGACGTCCTCGCGGACTTCGTCTTGCCGGTGGTTGTCAAAGCGGCGACGCAGGGCTCCAGTATCGGTGTAACCATTGTCGATCGCCCCGATACGCTGGCCGCGGCGATTGATGAGGCCTTTGGATACAGTGAAACGGTGGTCGTGGAACAATTTATTGCCGGCAGGGAAGTGACGGTTACCGTGTTGGGCAATGAGCGGCCCGAGGCCTTGCCGATCATTGAGATCGCCCCGAAAACCGGCCGTTACGATTATCAGTCCAAATACACGAAGGGGGCGACGGAGTATATTGTGCCTGCCCGGCTTGCGCCGGAAGTATACGCAGCCCTGCAGAAATCCGCCGTCAAAGCGCACCGGGCCTTAGGCTGCAAGGGAGTATCCCGGGTGGATTTTATCGTCGGGCCGGACGGGAAATTCTACGCCCTGGAAGTAAATACCATTCCGGGCATGACCGAGACCAGCCTGGTTCCCAAGGCGGCTGCCGCGGCAGGTATGGAATTCGGGGATTTTTTGCTGCGCCTGATAGACCTTGCCGTGAAATAAACGGACAACGGGGAGTAGAAAATGAAAACCAAGTCGGGCTCTACTCCCACCAATTTTTTCCCTGTGTATCCGCTCCAATGCTTATAGTATAATGAAGTAAATGGGGTGAACAAATGGGTGCTTTCCGCAGAAAACGTAATTGGCCGCGGTGTAACGGTTACATAAGTCAACACGCTTTTATGGGCTTAATGCTGATTTTAGCTTTTTTGGTTGGCGGCTTTGTTTTCATGAATTCTTCATATTTTACGGTCGGCAAGATTGAGGTCAAGGGTAATCAGCATTTAACGGCCGAAGAAATCTTTCAGATTGCGAACATCGATCCGCACATTAATATTTTTAAAATCAACACAAGTGCGGTGCGGAAACGGCTGCTCCAGGATTTACGCGTGGAGACGGTGGCGGTGGAGCGGAAATTTCCCACCACGATTGTGCTGAATATCAAGGAGCGGAGAACGGTAGCCTATATTCCCACAAATTATGGTTTTGTGCAGGTGGACAGGCAGGGTTACGCATTGGCTGCGCTGCGCAATATCAAGTCCATGAGGATGCCCATGGTTACAGGGACCAGATTGATAAACCCCAAAGTCGGCGATCGGGTGGATGCGGTCCTTTACCCCGTTTTGGAAATGCTGGGGGAGCTGGATGAAACTGCGCTAAGCGCATTGTCGGAAATAAATATTACAAATCCAAACGCGGTAATCGGCTACACCACCGAAGCGATCCCGATTAAATTCGGCGCTCTGGGACGCCCGGCAGAAAAGGCGAAACTGCTGAGCAGCGTTATAACTGACGTCCGTCAGCAAAAATTAACCCTTGAATATGTGGATATCGCTTTTGAGACACCGGTATTAAAATTTAAACGCTAGGGGAGGGGAGAATGACGTGGGACAAATAAAAAAGGGACAGTGGGCGATCGGTCTCGTTTGTATTATTCTGGGCCTCATGATCGCCGTGCAATTCCGCACTACCAGTGATATTAAGGAATCCCTGGGTTATCAACGCATGGAGGACCTGACACTGCAGCTGAATAAAACGGAAAAGGAACGGGCCGCCTTGCAGGAGGAACTGGGTAAGCTGCGGACAAAGCTGGCCAACGGGGAAGGGGTTTCCGGTGAGGTGGACAAGCTTCGCATGGAGGCGGGGCTTACGGAAGTAGCCGGCCCCGGAGTGACGCTGATTCTGGACGATAGTAAGCGGTCCCGCCAGCCTGGGGAGAACCCGAACTTATATTTAATTCATGATGATGATTTACTGAAAGTGATTAATGAATTGCGGGCGGCCGGGGCGGAGGCAATCTCGATCAATGACCAGCGGCTGTTGGCCATGTCGGAAATCCGTTGCGCAGGGCCAACCTTATCCGTTAATAATTCACGTTCGGCCCCGCCTTATGAAATACGGGCCATCGGGAATCCGCAAACGCTGGAGAATTCTCTGAAAATGCGCGGCGGTGTTTTAGAAACCCTGCAATTCTGGGGAATTCAAGTTACGCTTAAAACCAACGACTCTTTAACGATTCCGGCCTTCAAAGGGACTTACCGCTTTGAATATGCTCAGCCGGTTAAGGGGGGACAAGTATGACGCTGCCGATTATTGGTTTGGCCCTTGGTCTGTTAATTGGAATTTTATCTCCCATATCAATTCCTCCGGCCTATGCGAAATATATGTCTGTGGCGCTGCTGGCCTCGCTGGATTCCGTCTTTGGTGGGTTGCGGTCCGCCCTTGACGACAAGTTTGACAACATGATTTTTATCACCGGTTTTTTCAGCAACGCCTTGCTGGCTGCGCTCTTGGTACTGGTGGGAGATAAGCTTGGTTTGGATTTATACTTTGTTGCCCTGTTGGCCTTCGGCATGCGGATCTTTCAGAATTTGGCCATCATCCGCCGCCATTTCATAAAACGGTGATCGTAGAAAACCCCGGTTTCCGCTGCACAATCAACGGACATCGCTGCTTCCCGTCAACAACGGAGGCAGCGATGTTTTTCGCCGCCAGATAATTTTTATTTACTTTACATAAAAAAAGAGGGAAATAGCCAGGAAATGTTGAATCTCATTAGGATAAAATTTCAAAGAGAAAGCGAGGAGCATCCGTGTCGAAAAATGAATGTGTGGCCGTCTTGGATATTGGCACGGCAAAAACCGTCGCTTTTGTGATGGAACTTGGGTCCCGGGCAAAACCCTTTGTCAGGGGAGCCGGCCTAAGTGCAACCTTGGGTTTACATAAGGGAAAAGTAGCGGACGGGGAAGCCTTGGCTTTTTCGCTGCGCGGCGCTTTAGCGCAGGCCGAACAGAACGCGGACTGTAAAATAAGTAAGTTATTTTGCAATCCGGCGGGTGTATCGGTCAAGACGCTGCTGAATCGGGGAACCACGGCTATCCAGCAGAAGACAAAGGAAATTTGCGCCCCGGATGTTGAACGGGTCGTGGAAGCCTCCAAAATATTACCGGTAAATAGCGGACAAGAGGTGGTTCATGCTGTCCCGCAGCGTTTTTATATCGATGAGCGGCCATGCCAGCAGGTTTTAGGCGAGCATGGTGTCCGGCTTGAGGTGGAAACAAGGATAATTGCCGCCGATGCGCAACAGCTGGCGGATTTGACCGGGATTGTGAACGGGCCGGGGTTTGGACCTTTAACCGGTTGGATTCATAACGGCCTGGCCCTTGCCGGTTCGGTCCTTACAGAGGAAGAACAAAACGCTTCTGCGCTGGTAATGGACATGGGAGCCGGCACTACGGAAGTTACACTGGTGGACAAACAGCAACCCGTTTTTACCTTTACGCTGCCCGTTGCCGGGCGCCACATTACCAACGATCTCAGTGTCGGTTTAGGCATTAGCTTTGACGAAGCTGAACAACTCAAGCTGCAGTATGGGGTAGCCGGTGAAGACATGGCCGATCCGCAAAAGATGGTGGAATTTGAGGGACAAAAAAACGCAGTTTCCCTGCGGGTAGTGGGCGAAATTATTGAGGCCAGGCTACAGGAAATATTCATGCTGGTGCAGCAAAGTATTTTAGAGGCCGGACGGCAAATTCCCCCGGCCGTAATTTTGGCGGGCGGAACTGCCCTGCTTCCGGGTCTGGCTAAACTACTCGCCACACGCTGGGAAACGCAGGTGCGCATCGCGGATCCGCCCAGGGTGGAGGGGGCGCCGGTGAATTTTCATAACGCGGCTTTTGTGAGCATTGCGGCGATGAGTATTTATACGGCACACCTTAATATTTTTGCGAAAAAAACGGAAAAAGGGTATTTTCGGGGAATTTTCGACAAGTTTTCCTACTATTGGCGAGCTTTTTCCGGAATATGAAGCAGGAAGATGTATGTTTTTACAGAATTACAACTAAGGATTGGCGTTACCTATTCGAACCAAGCAGGCATAAGGGAGGTTTATTTTCAATATGTTGGAATTCGACATGGACCTGGAACAATATGCAGAAATAAAAGTCATTGGTGTTGGCGGCGGCGGAAATAATGCCGTGAATCGGATGATCAGCGCCGGCTTGCGGGGTGTGGAGTTTTTAAGTGTAAACACCGATGCTCAAGCCTTGCTTTTATCCCAGGCCCCTATGAAAATACAAATCGGTGAAAAGCTGACAAAAGGACTCGGCGCGGGCGCAAACCCGGAGGTGGGTGAAAAGGCCGCCCAGGAGAGCCGTGAAGATATTATAGCTGCCCTGAAGGGCGCCGATATGGTGTTTGTAACCGCCGGTATGGGCGGCGGCACGGGCACGGGCGCCGCGCCTGTGGTTGCCGAATGTGCGAAAGAAGTGGGCGCGCTCACGGTCGGAGTTGTGACAAAGCCTTTTAATTTTGAAGGACGGCGGCGCATGCAGCAGGCGGAACGCGGTATTGCCAAATTAATGGAAAAAGTGGATACGTTGATTACTATTCCCAATGACCGTTTACTGCAGGTGGTGGAAAAGCGCACCTCCATATTGGACGCCTTCCGGATTGCCGACGATGTGCTGCGGCAAGGGGTACAGGGGATTTCTGATTTAATTGCCGTACCCGGTCTGATCAATCTGGACTTTGCCGATGTGAAAACCATTATGATGCAAACCGGTTCGGCCCTCATGGGCATTGGGATAGGTACCGGGGAGAACCGGGCGTCGGAGGCGGCAAAAACCGCTATTTCCAGTCCGCTTTTGGAAACTTCCATCCAAGGCGCAAAAGGGGTTTTGCTTAATATTACCGGTGGCTCCAATCTTGGTCTGTTTGAAGTCAATGAAGCCGCAGACATTATTTCCCAGGCGGCTGATCCGGAAGCAAATATTATCTTCGGCGCGGTTATTGACGAAAGTTTGCAGGAAGAGATCCGCGTGACGGTTATTGCCACAGGCTTCGATACGAAACCGGCGCTGTCCACGAAAAATATTGAACAATTGGAGATTAAGAGTTTCAACATGCCCGACTTGGATATTCCGGCTTTCCTGCGTAAAAACAAGTGAACTCGTTTCAGCAAAGCTGAAACATCGGGAGTTCAGGTGGAGAGTCTACTCCACCTGAACCGATGCCGCCTGTAGAGGCGGGAGTCTTGATTCGCGTACTTAAGATAGAAGAGTCTTTTTGCGGTATGAAGTATTTTGCTTCATACCGCTATTTATTTTTTATTTTGCGTTGTATTTGAATGTCAGGAAGTGACATTTTTTTAGATAGGGGCGTTTTATAATAGGCATGAAACAAAATTTCCGGGCATAGAGTAATTTGGGTGAGAAAGGAGCTTGCCGGGTGTATGTATATGCCGACATCCTGGTGGCCTTGAACTGGATGATGAATACGGCAATTTTAATTGGTACAAGTAAAATTGCCGGTATTACACCGCGGCCGGTCAGGATTGCGATCAGTGCCGGGGCGGGCGCCCTGGCTTCCTTGCTGATGCTGTTGCCCCAGGGTGTCTTTCTGAATTCGCCCTGGGTAAAAGTCATGCTTTCATTGGTGATGCTATGCATCGCTTTTTATCCGCTGCCGACGCACCGCTGGCCGGTTACGCTGGCTGTATTTTATCTTACGTCTTTTACCCTTGGCGGTCTTGTGCTAGCCCTGCTTTACTTTTTTGATGCCTCGAGTTATCTGACGAACGGCGTTTTTCATATGCAGCATGCTTCCTGGTTTACCTTTTTATCCGCTGCGCTGATTTTATGCGGCATCGGCCATTGGACCTGGGGCAGATTGTCCAAGCGTCTTTGGCAGCCTAAATTAATTATCCCTGTGCGCATCTATTTAGCCGGCAGAAATGTGCAGATTGCCGCCTTAATTGATTCGGGCAATTGTTTAAAAGAGCCCATTTCCCATGCGCCCGTGGTTATTGCGGAATATGCCGCGTTAAAGCCGCTGCTTTCTCCCGAGGTATGTGCCCTGCTTGATAAAACAGCGGAGGAGTCCTGGCTGGAGCTGCTGCACACCTTTCCGCCCGACTGGCTCTCCCGCCTGCACATCATACCCTATTCCTCGCTGGGACGTAAGGGCGGCCTGATTATCGGCTTTAGACCGGATTATCTGGTTCTTGAACAGCCCAACGGCCCCAAACAATGTACGCCGGTGATCATTGGCCTAAGCAAGCGAAAGCTGGCCGATGATTACCGCGCCCTGCTGCACCCCGAACTGGTGCACGGAGAAAGTAAGCGCAAGAAGGAGGCGAGTTAATTGCGTGCGGCTTGGCCTAAATTTAAATTACTGATAAAGTTGTATGTGATCAAAATATTGCAACGCCTGAAGCTGCTGGAGCCCGATGAGGTATTTTATGTCGGCAGCAGTGAAATACTTCCTCCGCCCTTAACCAATGACGAGGAATTATTTTTGTTAAACCGTTTGCAAAAAGGCGATAAAGCGGTAAAAAGTATACTTATTGAACGAAATTTACGTTTGGTTGTCTATATCGCCCGCAAATTTGAGAATACGGGCATTGGCATTGAAGATTTGGTGTCTATCGGGACCATCGGCCTGATTAAAGCGGTGAATACCTTTGATCCGGTAAAAAAGATCAAGTTGGCGACGTATGCCTCCCGCTGCATCGAAAACGAAATTCTCATGTATTTGCGCCGCAACAGCAAGACCCGTTCGGAGGTATCCTTTGATGAACCGCTGAATATCGACTGGGATGGAAATGAACTGTTACTGTCCGATGTCCTGGGGACCGAGAATGATATTATTTATAAATCGGTGGAGGAAGAAGTTGATCGAACGCTCCTGTACACCGCCATGAACAAGCTTTCCGGACGGGAAAGGAAGATTATGGAGCTGAGGTTTGGCTTAAACGATGACGGGCAGGAGCGCACCCAAAAAGAAGTCGCCGACTTGCTGGGCATTTCCCAATCCTATATCTCCCGGCTGGAGAAAAGAATCATCAAACGCCTGCGCAAGGAAATCAACCGGATGGAGTAAAAAATAATTTAACACAAAAAAGCCGAGAAGCAAAGGGTATTATAAATGGAGACTTGATTCAGGTGGGGTTTTA
>DHRA01000016.1:90630-110214 GCA_002411145.1 Firmicutes bacterium UBA5324
CTCCCGCTTGCAGAAGCGGGAGTTTTAGAGCGGGTTAGTCATCGGATAAATAATCAGTAGGGGGCTGTCTTCAGTAATTGAGGGCAGCCCCTTTTGTCATGCGCTAGTCGCTGCGTAAAGATTAGGGAAAATAGCCAAACCTTAAAAGCTTGGCGTCTTCGCGTCCTGGCGGTTAAATTATTTTCCCTTGGCTTCTTTATGTTAAAAAAAAACCAAAACTTATATTATATGCCGCAAGTGGGTATATTATGCATAGCAAATAAATACGCGGCTTTCCTCCACTCCTTTCCATGTATAAAAGAAAATAGGCACGGCAATAATGTGTTTAGGAAGCCACACTGGAAACAAGTGGGAGGGGCATCTATGATCGTCAACAAGGTTGAAATATGCGGCGTTAACACAGCAAAATTGCCGGTTATCAGCAGTGGTAAAATGCGTGAAATGTTCGAACGGATGCAAAATGGCGAAACGGGTGTCCGGGAACAACTCATTCAGGGGAATTTGCGCTTGGTGTTAAGTGTGATTCAGCGGTTCAATAACCGGGGAGAATATGTCGACGACCTGTTTCAGGTGGGTTGTATCGGTCTGATGAAGGCGATCGACAATTTCGATCTCAGCCAGAATGTCAAGTTTTCTACATATGCCGTGCCGATGATTATCGGAGAAATTCGGCGCTATCTGCGGGATAACAATCCCATCCGGGTAAGTCGTTCGATGCGGGATGTGGCTTATAAAGCACTGCAGATCCGCGATACTCTGGTTAACAGACTTTCCCGGGAGCCATCCATTAACGAAATTGCGCAGGAACTCCAAATTCCCCGGGAAGAGATAATTTTTGCCATGGATGCCATTCAGGAGCCGATCTCGTTATTTGAGCCGATCTATCACGACGGGGGTGATCCCATCTTCGTAATGGATCAGATCAGCGATGAGAAACATCAGGATTTTAACTGGGTGGAAGCGGTAGCCATCCGGGACGCATTGCGCAAACTGACGGAAAGGGAAAAACATATTCTTACACTGCGCTTTTTTGAAGGAAAAACGCAGATGGAGGTTGCCGAGGAAATCGGGATTTCGCAGGCTCAGGTTTCCCGTTTAGAAAAAGCTGCGTTAAATCATATGAAAAAACATATGTAGGGAGTTTGCGGGTATGGGGAGAAAATGGATTAAATGGTTGCTTGTTTTGATTTGTACGGCACTGCTGCCGGTGGCGGTGTTAGGCTGGACCTACGGCGCCGCGGTGGCGAGCGGGGATTATACGAAGGCGGGTATTGTCCGTCTGCATGTGCTGGCCAATAGTGACAGCAAGGAAGATCAGGCCTTAAAACGCGCGGTAAGGGATGCGGTTATCGACTACCTGAAACCGGCTATGCTGACAAGCGCCAACAGGTCGGAGGCCGAAGAAATCCTCCGCCGGCAGCTGCCGGCGATTCAGGATATCGCGCAGCAAGTGGTGCGCAGCAACGGTTTCGATTATCCGGTGCGGGTGGAACTCGGCCAGCATCCCTTCCCGGTAAAAACTTATGGCAGCCTTGCTTTGCCGGCCGGCAATTATCAGGCCTTGCGGGTGTTAATCGGGGAAGCGGAAGGACAGAACTGGTGGTGCGTGCTTTTTCCGCCCCTTTGCTTTGTGGATGCCACCAACGGTCTGGCGGTGTCGGAGCAGACCCGGCAAATAAATAACGAAATAAGCAGGCAGGAAAGCCCGGAGATTCGCTTTAGGTTATGGGAATGGTGGCACGAGAACATCTAAATATTTTTTTGTTAACACATTTGCACCCTGTCCATCATATAATGTAGAACACGAGCAGGGATGGACGGGGAGGTGTAAGTCAATGCTAAAAACCAGTGACTTAAAAATCAAAGAGGTCATTAACGTGGCCGACGGGCGTAGATTGGGAACCATAACGGACATTGAGATAGATTTGGACTCGGGACGCTTAACAGCCATCGTGGTGCCCGGCACGGGCAAATTTCTCGGACTGTTTGGGAAAAACGACGATATTGTTATTCCCTGGGAAAAAATCCATAAGATTGGCCTTGACGTCATTCTGGTGGAAAGCAACGGTCTATTGACCGACTGATAATGAATCGTGTCAAGCAAAAACTCCCCGGCGAAGCGGGGAGTTTTTGCTTGCTTATTCCGGTGCTTCCGGGGCTTCAGGTACAGACAAATTGTTGAGCAGCAACAATAACACGGGGATAAGATTGTCGGCCGGCAAATTGCCCGCGATGTTGCGGCTTTTTCCTCCCGCCTGCATAAGTTCCTGTACTTGCTGCGCTTGTTTCAAGGCCAGGCGTGCTTTTTCCACTGACTGAATTCCCCTGAACAGACGCTTCATTTTTGGGGATTGTTTGACATTTGTTTTATCCATGAATTCCTCGATAAGCTTTATGGCACCGGCGACTTTTTCCAGTTTATCAACGATGTCCATCATCCTTGCGCTCCTTTTATTTGCATTTCACTGTCACCATACTATATGTTTTCCCGAAAAGGGACGTTACCTAATCCGGAAAAAATCGTTATAAATGAAAAAAGGGGGGTAGGATATGAAATTGAAAAAAGTGTTTTTGTTTCTGGTTTGCGCAATGTTTTTCGCCGTGCCCTTTGCAGGGGCGCAGGAGGCGCCGGAACCGGCAACCATTTCTGTACAGGGAACCGGCAAGCTGGAGGTGGTGCCGGATGTAGCCTTTATTCAACTGGCTGTGGTCACCGAGGCGGCAACGGTTAGCGCCGCTCAGCAGGAAAATGCCGTGCTGGCCAATCAGGTGTATGACCGTTTGATCGCCGCCGGTATTGAGAAGGATTATATTAAAACCAGTCAGTATAGTGTAATACCGCTGTATACGCAGGACGATGGCAAAGCCAATACGTTGCCGGTCATCCGGGGATATCAGATTATTAACGGCTTTACCGTAACGGTAAATTCCGCCCGGGCCGGGGAAATTATTGATCTGGCCTTACAAGCCGGGGTCAATCAGGTGCAAGCCGTGCGGTTTGGAAAACTGGATGAGTCGGGCGCAAAAAATGCTGTTCTCCAGATGGCGGTCAGGGATGCATTGGCCAAGGCGGAGAGTATGGCCGCCGCGCTGGGCAAACAAATCAGCCGGATACGTACCGTGACGGAGTCCGGGGTCTATGTGCAGTTTCCCGAACTGGCCCGTTATAGCAAAAGTGCCGACAGCGCGGCCACGCCCATTTCTCCCGGTTACGTGCAATTCAATGCAAATGTGCAGTTAGTAGTGGAAATGCATTAGAAACATCAGCTGCGGTCAAGGGTTTTTACTCTTGCCAGCGTGCCCATAATCTTTTACAATGGACATATCACGGTAGAAGGGGAGACTTTCTTATGTTATGTCCGCGGTGCGCGCGCTTTAAGCTGCAGTTTCAGGGGGCGGAGGGAATCTTTGAGGTGGCTGGAAACGGCCGGTTACTCGATGAACATAAAAAATATCTGCGACACTATGTACATGACGGACGTTTAACTTGTCCGCGTTGTGGGGAACTGCCCTATGACGACACTGTTTTTGAGCAGCAGCTCCGCATCAGATTAACCGGCGACTAAAAAACGAGGCGTTGTTTTCGCCTCGTTTTTTCCTGTCGAAAGGATTTTGCTTTCCAGTAGACAATTAATAATAATTTAGAGAAGCATGGGTATGCGCGTTACTTTTATGGCCGGTAAACGTTTCTATGGATACCGGACTCACCTAGAAAGCGGGTGCATCAATGGCCGAGGACACAGAACTGCTTATAAAGGCGAGGGCGGGAAACCGTGAGGCTTTGAACCAATTGGTCGGTTTGTATTGGCAGCCTTTATACCGGTACATTTTCTACAAGGTCAGGCAGAAGGAAGAAGCGGAGGAGCTTACGCAGGAAACAATGCTCAAGGCGGTGGCGTACCTGCCGAAATTCGAAGAGCGGGGTGTTCCCTTCCGCAGTTTTCTTACGCGGGTGGCGACCAATCTCGTTACCGATCATTGGCGAAAAAAAGCCCGCGGTGGTGACGCGCTGCCCCTGACGGAAGTGGTTGTGTCAAGCCGGGATGCGGGGCCGGATGAATTGGCGATTTTGGAAGAACGAAAGAAAGTTGTACACAGGGCCATTGAAATACTGCCGGAGGAGCAAAGAAAAGTTATCCAATTGCGTTTGCTGGAAGGCAGGTCGGTCAAAGAGGCCGCGGAGAAAATGGGCAAAACGGAAGGTGCGCTGAAAATGCTTCAACAGCGGGCCTTGCAGAACATACGTAAACGTCTGGAAGGATATATTGGGTAGGAAGGAGGGGTACATTGTGGAAAAACAGGAAATAGACCTGTTGGAAGCATATATTGCCAAGGGCGATGCGGAAGCGCGCAAGAATGCGCAGTTAGCTGAGCTATGCGACGTAGCTGATGAGATACGTGCCCTCTATCCTCCGCCCCCCAGGGCTGAGCTTATGGAACAGACGGTGGAACGGATCGCCGGCAGCCTTTCTGCCCGGCAGGGGATACGGGGGATTTACCGGCGCTGGTTTATTAATACAGGCTGGGCTTCGGCCGCAGTGGCGGCGGTGCTGCTTGTCACCATGGGCGTATTGCCCCATAGGTCTGGGGACTACGTGCCGCCCCCGGTACCGCTGACGGGGCAAAATGCGCCCCTTGACTCCCGGCAGCCGGCGGTACCGTCGCCCCCGTCCGCACTGCTGCCCGTACCGCCGGGACAATCCGCTGTACCGGCGCCGCCGGAAGCGGCAATGCCGGCCCCGGCAGCGGAAAAAGCGGCTGCTCCCCGGCCGGTGGAAGATGCCGCCCCCCGGCAGAAAACGGCGCAGACCTTACCCGGCGGTAATCCGCCGCCCGCGCCGGCAGATGACGCAAGGAGGACAGAAAGCGGCAAGGACAGTGGGCAGCGGCCGGTGCTGTTTAAAAGCTTCGCTTTTATGGCGCCGGGGGATAGCGTCGCTGCGGACGAAACTGGAGAAGCGCCCGGCACAAAGGGATCTTTGCACGCGCAGGGTGCTTTAACCGGGAAGTCTGGGGCCGTGCCGTTCAAGGTGCTTACGGTGCCCGGCCGGACGCCGGTACGCACGGAAGTCAGCAATGACGAGCCCCCCGGTGTGACCATGGTGTATAATGTGGGCAAAACGGAAATTCTGGTGCGGCAATGGCTGCGCACAGCAACAGAGCCTTTGGGGCCGGAAACGGACCCCGGGCGGACGGTGCGGCTGTACCGGGGCGATGTGGCGGTGGAAGTCTCCGGGGACGCGGATTTAAGGGAATTAAAACAGTTTGCCGAACAACTGCAGTAACTGATCATAGGCTGGAAAAATTTCTATCAAAAAAATGTATTGTAGTTATGTAAACTTTAATATACAATAGGGATAGCATAGCAACAGGAGGGAAGTATGATCATGCAAAAACGGCTATCCCTGGTTTTGGCGGCCTGCTTGCTTCTGAATATGGGCGTACCCGTGGCCAGTGCCGCGTCCTTAGAGACCCAACTGGCGGAGTTAGCGGGCCAAAGCGCGGCAATTAACTCCTCCGTGCAACAACTGACCGCATTGAAGGAAGCTGTGCAGGCGGGCGACAAGGAGGAAATTTTAGGGGCCATCGCGGCGGCAGTCGTAAAGAAAGCGCAACAGGATTATAATCTGCCGGATTTAACTGCCGTCGCCAGTGTGCAGGAAACGGTAAAGCAGGAAGCGCAGCAGGCGATAGAGCAAAAAGTGCAGGAGAAGCTGGCGGCGAATGGAGCTCCGTATGCGGATATAATCAGCAAACTTGGTTTATTGCAGCAATTGCAGGCTGGATTAACCCCGACGGTGGATAAGCAAAGCGATAGTCTGGCCGGGGCACCGGAAAATTACGCGAAGATCATCAACATGACGGCAACCGCTTATGGCCCGGGTGTTGCCGACAACGGCCATTGGGGGGACAAGACCTATGTAGGTACCCTGGTGCGTAAAGGGGTAGCTGCCGTTGATCCGTCGGTTATACCCATGGGCACGAAACTCTGGGTGGAAGGCTACGGCTACGCGGTTGCGGACGACCAAGGCAGCGCCATAAAAGGTAATCGCATTGACCTGGCCTTCAACGACCGTCAAACCGCCTTGGATTACGGTATTCAAAAAGTGAAGGTATATGTATTGAAGTAAAACGAAAAATTTTTCGACAAGGAAACCAATAAAAAGTGCCCAGACTTCCAACGGTAGAGCGGAGTTTGGGCACTTTTAATTGATCATAAAATTTTTGGTGGGCAAGAAGGAAATCAACAATATATGGTGTATATATATAATAAGACCACAAGATGTTGGGACTGAGGTCCTGGTCCCGGTAGCCTTTCAGTTCGGCGGTTAAATCCAATTTCCTGCTAATGGGGGGAGAATATGAGATGTCCTTTTTGCAGCTTTCCGGAATCGAAAGTTGTGGACTCCCGGGCGGCGGAGGACGGTGCGGCCATCCGGCGCCGCCGTGAATGCCTGCAATGTGCCCGGCGTTTCACGACCTATGAAACCATGGAAGCCATTCCGGTCATGGTCGTCAAAAAAGACGGCCGCAGAGAAACCTTTGAGCGCAACAAACTACTCAACGGCTTGGTGAAAGCCTGTGAAAAACGCAAAATAGCTGCGGAGGCTTTGGCGGATATTGCGCATCGTGTGGAACGGGAAGTGTTAAACACCATGGAGCGGGAAATAAGTTCCCAACAAATAGGCGAGATGGTGATGGAGCAATTACGGGATTTGGACGAGGTGGCCTATGTGCGCTTTGCTTCCGTATACCGCCATTTCACCGATATCAACAAATTTATGCAAGAGCTGGAAGCTTTGCTTAAGCGACCTCGCTAACAAAATATTTAGGGGTGGAATCATGTTTACAACAATTATCAAACGGGATGGCCGGGAAGCCTCTTTCAATGAAACAAAAATTACCGACGCGATTTTCAAGGCGGCGAAGGCGGTGGGCGGCGAAGATCGTCAATTGGCCATGGAACTGACTTTGGAAGTTATGAAAACGTTGAAGAAACGGTTCAACGGAGGCCCTTTTACGGTCGAAGATGTTCAGGACATTGTGGAAAAAATATTGATTGAGCATGGACATGCCCGCACAGCCAAAGCCTATATCCTCTACCGCGGCCAGCGTACCCGCATGCGTGAGGCCAGGTCGGACTTAATGGACGCCGTGGCGGAAATATTGGTGGAAACCAATCGCGACAACGCCAATATCGGCAATTCGCCTTCCGCGAAGATGCTGCAGATTGCCAGCGCGGCCAGCAAACAATACTATCTCGCCCGGGTTATTCCGGAAAATATGGCGCAGGCCCATATCCGCGGCGAAATACATATCCATGATCTGGACTTTTACGGCAAAACCCTGAACTGTATTCAGATTCCGCTGGACAAACTTCTCCAAAACGGTTTCAGCACCGGACATGGTCATATTCGCCCGCCCAAGCGCCCCACTTCGGCCACCGCGCTGGCGGCAATCATTCTGCAGAGTTCTCAAAACGACATGCATGGCGGCCAATCCTTCGGCTTTTTTGATCGCGACATGGCGCCCTATGTTGAAGGAGCCACGGAAGAAGAAACTTATCAGGCCATGGAGGCTCTGATTTATAATCTGAACTCCATGCACAGCCGCGCCGGTGCGCAGGTTCCCTTTTCCAGTTTGAATTTTGGCACGGAAACCGGTGAAGCGGCCCGGAAAATTACACGCAATTTGTTATTGGCCTATGAAAAGGGTTTGGGCCGCGGGGAAAATCCCATTTTCCCCAATCTGATCTTCCGGGTAAAAGAGGGGATTAACTTAAATCCCGGGGATCCCAATTATGATTTGTTTAAATTAGCGATTCGTGTGGCGGCGCAACGCCTGAACCCTACGTTCAGTTTTATGGATGCCAGCTTTAATAAAGCCTATGGTACCGAGGTTGGCTACATGGGCTGCCGTACGCGGGTGATGAGTAACCGGCTGGGACCGGAAGTGACCAGCGGACGGGGCAATCTGTCCTTTACGACGATCAATTTGCCCCGGGTCGCCATCAGGGCGGAACGGGATCTCATGCGTTTTTACCAGTATCTCTCCGAAATGATTGACCTGGTATGTGAGCAACTGATGCATCGCTATAAAATACAGGCTGCCCTGAAGGCGAAAGACATGCCTTTCCTCATGGGACAGGGGTTATATCTGGATTCCGAAAAGCTGCAGCCCAATGATCCCATCGAAGAAGCCATGAAGCACGGCACCCTGTCCATCGGCTTTATCGGTTTGGCGGAAACGCTCATTTCCCTGCTTGGTTATCATCATGGGCAAAGTGAGGATGCCCAGGCCCTCGGGGAAGAGATTATCGCTTTCCTGCGGGAAAAAGCCGACAAGGCGGCGGATAAATATAATCTGAATTTCACGCTGATTGCCACGCCTGCGGAAGGTCTGTCCGGCCGTTTTGTCCGCCTGGACCGCAAAGAATTCGGCATTATTCCCGGCGTAACGGATAAAAGATATTATACCAACTCCTTCCACGTGCCGGTGGATTTCCCCATCAGTGTGTTTGACAAAGTGCGGATTGAAGGCGCTTATCACAAATATACCAACGCGGGTCACATCAGCTATATCGAATTTTCCTCCCCGCCGGTCAATAACCAGGAAGCCATTGAAGCAGTACTGCATCATATGAAGGATTCCGACATGGGCTATGCCGGGATCAACTTCCCCATCGATTTTTGCACTTCCTGCGATTATCTGGGCGTTATTCAAGACAAGACCTGCCCCATTTGCGGCGGTACCGAGATTCGCCGGGTCCGGCGGATAACCGGTTATTTAAGTACCGTGGACCGCTTTAATGACGCTAAATTATCCGAGTTAAAAGGCCGGGTGTCCCACGGATTAAGCGGCTATATCTATCCGGACGAGTGAACTCGTCTGGCTTTGCCAGACTTCGGGGCTTCAGGTAGAGACTCTACTCCACCTGAAGAATTCAGCAAGGTAACACCCACTTATAGAAGTGGGTGTCTCCGAATTTGTATGATAGAATGGCCCGCGGGCAGGCGCTTTAAACGGAAGGGGTTGAGAAAATGATCCGTTGTGCCGATATTATCAATGAGTCTGTGGTTGATGGTCCGGGAATCCGCATGGTGGTATTTTTACAGGGGTGCCCGCGCCATTGCTCTGGCTGCCATAACGAACAGCTTATTCCCGTCGAAGGCGGACGCCAGTGGGCGGAGGAGGATTTTGCCGAACTGATACTGGGCAGGCTTTCCCCGCTCCACCGGGGTATCACCTTCAGCGGCGGTGATCCGCTTATGCAGGCTGAGGCATTGGCGACGGTCGCCGCGATTATCAAGGCCCGGCGTCCCGTCACCGATATTTGGCTTTATACCGGATATGTATATGAGGAGATAGAAAATTTTCCTGTAATGAAATATGTGGATGTGCTTGTGGACGGCCCGTTCATAAAGGCGCAAAAGAATCTCGATCTGGCTTTTCGCGGCTCCGCGAACCAGCGGATCATTGATGTTGCGCAGACCAGAGCGGCGGGAGAAGTGGTGGAGTGTTATTTTGATAATATATCAAAGGTCGGATAAAAGAGTAAATAAGAAGCAAAGAAGCAGGGGGGCAAACAAATGCCCCCCTGCTTCTTTGTCACGAATGGCCGCGGACAAATACAGTTAAATTGGTACTCTGGCCGGTATGGGTGGACTGATAGGTTAACCGGGCATATTTATTGATTGTGTTGGGAACTAATGCAATGAGCTGTCCCGGCCCGGCGATTTGCAGCGGTTCATCAGTATACCAATGGATATTGTCGGGGCTGAGCTGCAGGGAAACCGTAGCCGAATTTATACCTGTATTGATGACTGAATAAGTGTAGTTAAACATGATAATATTCAATGTGGCGGCCGTTTGCATCGCATCACTTGTTATGACATGCACATCCATTTCCAGCGGCTGGCTGCCCCCTCCCGAAAATGACGGATCCAGGAAAGTTACTTCTAAATAGGGCCAATACAGGGAATTTTCAAAGTCTTTGCTGTAAAGTTCCACCAGATTAGCCGTTGTTTCATTGTTCATCTTCAATAACACGCCCAGATTTGCATCCCGTCCTGTATGCCAGTTGGTGAGCAGCGGGGTGATGTCGAAACTGAGAAAAATATTATAAGCACTGGTAAAGGTCATGCTGGTTACCGGTGTCTGCGCACATAAGGGATCGTAAAAATCAGCGGTTTTTTCATCCCAATGGGAAATAATCTGATATACGTTGAGGGTTTTGCCAACAGATGGATAATAATTTTCGTAAAGGTAGAGGTTTAACGTAGCCTGTAAAATGGTCAGAAAAAAAGGCAGTGAAGAGAGGTCGAATTGCAGCAGCGAATGGAACAGGCATCTCTTCTTGCCGACCATTAACGCTTCTCGATTGCGGTGTACAAGACCGTTGCCAACCGTAATATTTCGCACCGGCGGCTTAAAGACTTTTACCCCCATATATTTCCTTCCTCCAGGAACTCGCAATATTTTATTTGGCGCGTAATTGCTATAGCCTATGACGATATAGATGGAAGCGTTAGTTCCTTGTATGAATTATGTACATATGCTTGTTTGCAATAATTATCTCCAGCCCGGCCGGGCTGGAGATAATTATTGCAAACAAGCCGGGGAAATATCGTCTAGGACTGACCCTGGAAGTAGATGCCAAGCGTTACAGCGGTGGTCCCAACCGCGCCGTAGTAGACCCGCGCATATTTGAGGAATTTGCCCGGCACCATGGCGTAGGCGGTGCTGACACTAAGGGTGACGGCCTCGTCTTCAAACCAAGTGGTTCCATCCGGGCTTAATTGCAGCTTTGCCCAGACTTCACCCAGGCCAGCCGGCGCAGAATTATTTACGAGGCCAAAGGACCAGTCTTTAAGGCTGAGGACGGTATAGGTGGTGTCCGCAGAGCCTGCCGTTTCGCTAATAGCTGTTATATTATATGATACATCGGTGGTGGCCAGGGCGGAAATGACGGGAAGACCGCTGCTGGTAATGAGCATACCGTTGGCCGGCGGGGTAATGGCCAAGCCGCCGGCAGGAGGGGTGATGCTCAAACCGTCGGCGGAAGCGGTTACGGTAAGGCCGTTGGCGGGCGCCGTAACGGACAGACCGCCGGAGGGCGGGGTAATAGATAAACCGCCGGCAGGAGGGGTGATGCTTAAACCGTCGGCGGCAGCGGTTACGGTAAGGCCGTTGGCGGGCGCCGTAACGGACAGACCGCCGGAGGGCGGGGTAATAGATAAACCGCCGGCAGGAGGGGTGATACTTAAACCGTCGGCGGCAGCGGTTACGGTAAGGCCGTTGGCGGGCGCCGTAACGGACAGGCCGCCGGAGGGCGGGGTAATAGATAAACCGCCGGCAGGAGGGGTGATGCTTAAACCGTCGGCGGCGGCAGTGACTGTAAGACCGTTAGCCGGCGGGGTAACGGACATGTTGCCGCTTGCATCCGTATTAAGAGCGACGTTTTGACTGCCATATATTTTTATACGTGCCTGGTCCGGCGAGTCTTGGATAATTTTGAAGTTAGGCATGGAAGTTAGCTTCTCCTTTCAAACTTTCTAGTTATAATACATTGTATGGATTAAAATGAAAAGTGGTTACGTAAAGCGATATGGCACGGGCAAGCTGCGGATTGAACGAATAAAGAAATTACCGCATATATTGGAAACAAATAATTTTTTTCGAGGTATGTGGTATGCCTGCAAAAATTAGCTTGTGTATGATTGTGAAAAACGAGCAGCAGAATTTAGAACGGTGTTTGAACAGTGTTCAGAGGGCGGTTGATGAAATAATTGTGGTGGATACCGGCTCTACGGATGAAACGTGTACGATAGCCGCAAACTATGGGGCTATCGTGCAGCCATTTTTGTGGCAGGAGGATTTTAGTGAAGCACGAAATGCATCTTTAGCATTGGCGACGGGCGACTGGATATTATTTTTGGATGCCGATGAAGCGTTGGCGCCGGGCAGCGAGACAGTGCTAAGAAGCATCGTGGAGCTTGACAATGATGGTTACTTTGTAAAAATTATCAATTATGTAGGTTCCGAAGGATGGCTTGATTCCTGCCCGGATTTGGTGTTCCGGCTATTTAGAAATCGTCCTGACTATCGCTTTCGGGGAGCGATTCACGAACAAATTATCGACGTAATATTGGAAAATAATTCCCAGGCCCGTTATCAGCTGGCCGAAGACCTTGTCATTACGCATTACGGATATTTAACGCAACAGATTATGGCGAAGGATAAGAAGAACCGGAACATCAGCATTATCCGGCGGGAATTGGAAAATACGCCGCAGAACCGGCTGCTGCGCTATCATTACGGCGTGGAATTATTTCGTGCGGACCGACTGACGGAAGCGGCGGAAGAATTAACCAAAGCGGCCAATGGCATAGACCCCGGTACGGTTTATTTACCGAAACTTTTACGGTATATCGTGCTTGCCTGTCAGGGCGCGCAGCAATATGAGAAAGCGATGGAGACGATAAAGCTCGGACTAAGTTTGTTCCCCCACTATGCGGATCTCTATTATTACGGTGGTTTGATCCACGCTGAACTACGAAACTATGCGCAGGCCTATGAATTGTTTCAGCAGGCTTTGTCAATGCCCCCACAACCGGCGTATTTCGCTCCCTTTAGCGGCACTGCAGGCTTCCGGACCTACTATCAGCTTGGTCAGTTAGCCGAGAAATTTTGTAATGAGGAAGAAGCGTTGCGGTATTATCTGCTGAGTTTGCGGGATAACGCAAATTTCACGGCGGCGCTTAGCGGCATCTTGAAGATCTTAAATCCGCGGGAAAACCCGGAATATACCCGGCAGGCACTGGCGAAGATTTGCGATTTTTGTACGCCCGAAGCCAAATTGCTGCTGGCTGATTTGTTTTTTTTCGCATCAGCCTATCCCCTGGCTCTGGAGTATTTTGAGCAGGTGGATTTGATAAGTCCCTATACGCAAATCCTGAAGGCCATCTGTCTCATGCAGCAGCGGCGTTTTCTGGAGGCATTGCGCATTTTGGAAAATATTCCGGCGGATGATGCGCAGTTTGCTTTGGCCAAATTTAACAAGCTTTTGTGCTTTTGGTTCGAGGGAAACCGCGCCAGGGTACGCGCCATAGCGGAAGAATGCTTTGCGCTGGGCTTATCCTTGGATACGGGTGCCGTCATCGCCATATTGCGCGACTCCCTGAAAAAGAAGCATGCCGATCCGCCGGTGGTATTGCAGGAGGAGGGCATAGCTTTAGTCCGCGATGTCGTTTTGCGGGCCCTGGATTTAGGAGAATATGCCCTGGCCCAATCCTTGCTGACCCAAATTGATCCGGATGTGCTGGGCAAACATGCCTTGGACTGGGGAGAACTTTTTCAACAATACGGCTATCTCGACCAAGCCGAATACTATGTAAAGCTGTATCTGGAAAATAATGCGGGGGATGCCCGGGCTTACTTCAAGCTGGCGAAAATAAAAGAACAGCAGGGCCGCAAGATGGAAGCGAGCGGTTTATACCGGCAGGCCTTCACCCATGATCCCCGGGAACCGCGCTATTATGTCAAACTGATTCGACTTTATGAGGACATGCGGCGCGAGGTTCTGGCAGAAGCCTGCCTAAAACATCCTGATGTCCCGGCCTTTAAAACGCTTCTGGAGGAGGCATGCAAAGAGCAATGAACAGGACAATTGCCCTTGCCATGATTGTACGGAATGAAGCTGCGCGTTTGGCCGATTGTCTTAACAGTGTAAAAGGTCAGGTTGACGAAATAGTCATTGTGGATACAGGTTCCACCGACCATACCGTCGATGTTGCCCGGCAGTATACGGATAAAGTAATGTTCTATGCCTGGGACAATGATTTTGCCGCCGCGCGCAATTTTGCCCTTGAACAGACGAACAGCACCTGGATATTATCCCTGGATGCCGATGAGCAGCTGGATGTCAGAGGGGGAGATCTGCGGGCCCTGGCCGGGCAAAAGGAAAAGGAAGCTTTTTGTCTCCCGCTGCAAACCGGGGAAGTTGACGATAATTGCCAATATGACCGCTTTATGGTACTGAGATTTTTTCGGAATACCTATCGCTTTAGCGGGGCAATTCACGAACAAATCATCGTCGGGGATGTCGCCGCCCTGGGCTTTGCGGCAAATCCTGTCATCCGGCACACGGCCATACCCGCCAGGGAGCGAAGGATGCGGCGGGGGCGGAATATCGCATTATTGCAAAAAGCAATAAACAAAGAACCCGACAATCCCTTCCTCATCTATTACTACGGTGTGGATTGGCTGGGGCTCGGCCGCCTGGAGAAGGCAACCGCCTGCTTCGAACGGGTGCTGGGATGTTTGACGGATGAGCATACGCTGTTCCGCGCTCCGGCTTTGCGCTACTTAATTGACTGCTACAAGCTCCAGGGGGAGTTGGATAAAGCCATTTGCCTCTGTCTGGATGAAAGTATGCGCTATGGGGAATACAGTGATCTTTTTTTTGAGGGCGGCGTACTTTTTGAACTTAAAGGTGAATATCAAATGGCCGTAAAATGGTTTAACGAAGCGTTGCGGCATGACGAACCTCCAGCTGTCTTTCACCATACCAAGGGCACGGAAAGTTATCTGTCGCTGCATCATCTGGGTTGCTGCCTGGAACAACTGGGAGCTTTCAAGCAGGCCCGGGAGTGCTACCTGCGGGCGCTGGCGGCAAACAAGCGGTATATACATCCCTTGCACCAACTGATCCACATGGATTTATCCCGTCAAAGTGCGGCAAGTGTCTGGGAAGATTTATGGAAAGGCGGCTATTTAACGGATTCATTGTCAGCTGCAAGCGCCGCGGAATCTTTCTGGGAAGCCGGTTTGCCGGATTTGGCCTATGCCTGTCTGATACAAGCCGGAGCGGATGTATCCGCAGCTTTGATAAAATACGGTGTCTACAGCGGTCGCCAGGGGGAAGCCCTCGCAAGTCTGGAGCAGTTGCGGAGCCGCACGCCGGTATTAAGCGTTGCGCTGGCCGTAGATGAAATTGTGGCTTTGCTTATGGCGGAGAATTTGAAACAGGCGAAAGCCCGGGCATGGGACCTCTGGAAACGTCCGGCAGGCAGAAATGCCGCCTGGGCGATGCTGCACGTGACCCACATGCTGGAGAAAGGATCCTTGGGCGGTATCCCGGAGCCGCACCGGCAGAAAGAAGTAACGGAAGTGCTCATTACGGTCCTGGAAAACTGCTGGCACAGCCGGGTAGAGGACTCCCAACTGCAAGCTTCGCTGACGGATATCATGACGCAAATCATGCGCATCCTTCTTTTACAGCCGCAGCCCACCTTGCTTTTAACAGCCTGCCTGCAGGATAAGGCTGACCATCTCAGACAACAGATCAGGTACAATTTTGAGTCGGCGAGGGGGGTGTGGGTGTGAAGGCGGCGCCGGTGAGCCTGTGCCTTATTGCCAGAAATGAGGAGCATTGTATTGCGGATTGCCTGAACAGTGTACGGCATCTGGTGACAGAAATAATTGTCGCGGATACGGGATCTACCGATCAGACCAAAGCAATTGCCCGGCAGCACGGCGCAACCGTCCTGGACTATTGCTGGCAGGACGATTTTGCCGCGGCAAGGAATTTCACCCTGCGTCAGGCACAGGGTGAATGGCTGCTTGTCCTGGATGCCGATGAAATACTTGCTCCGGTTTCTGGCCGTGATTTCTTTCAGTTGCTTGCGGCCGATGCCGCTGAGGGATATTATGTGAAAATATGCAGTTTCCTCGACGGGGCTGATCAGGCCGCCGAAGATTTTGTCGTCCGGCTGTTTAAGAATAAACCGGAGTACAAGTTCGCGGGGGCCATTCATGAACAAGTGGCGGGCAGTATAAAACGGCACAATGCAGGCGGCGGTCTTGCTTTTGCCGGTTTAACGATCCATCATTTCGGTTATCTTGCCCGGGAGGTGTCCTTGAAAAGCAAATTCAGCAGGAATACGGCGATTATCAAGAAAGCGCTGTTGCAAAACCCCCATGACCCTTTTCTCCACTATAGTCTCGGCATCGAGTATTTGCAGCGGGAGGATGCCCATACGGCAGTAGGTTATTTATACAAATCCGTATTAGCTTTACGCGGTGACGAAATGTATTTTCCGCAAGTGCTGTTTGCGCTGATCCTGGGCCTTATCCATGACCCGGGCCAAGTTCCCTGTGACGTGCAGGACGTCATCCAGAAGGCCATGCAAATGCTGCCCGATGCTGCCGATTTACTCTATCTGCAAGGGTTTTGGCTGCTGCAGCGCGCTCAATATGAACAGGCGGCCGGTGTATTGGCAACCGCGCTGCAAAAGGCGCCGGAGATGCTGCCCGCTTGGAAAATATATGCGTTACAGGGGGATGCCTGCTGTTTGGCGGGCCATACGGCGGAGGCCGAACACGCCTATTTTTCCGCCTGCTGTTTAGCTCCGCAGGAGTTATATTCCCTTACACAAATGTTAGGGATCAGACAACGTCAAACCAGCCGGTATTCCTGGGAAAAACTAAGCGGTTTTGCTTCATGGGAAATGAAAAGGACCCTGCGGGACGCATTGTGCAAATCAGCAAACTATCCTTTGGCGCTGGTATTGGCATTGTTATCCCTTTTGGATTCCCGGTCAGTGGACGATGCGCTGCGCTTCCTGCAGTTATGCAACATATGCAGGATAAGGATGAAAACAGGGGAAGAACTGCGGAACAGGGTTATTGACCTCCTGACGGTGGGAGCGGAAGAGGTATGTGTATGTGCGCAAGTGTTGCAAAACGGTTGGGCCGGCCCGCTGTGGAAAGCGCGGGAGGAACTGGAACGAACAATATATTTTAATCTGCAGGTCACCGTGACGCTGTTGTGTGACCGGTGGTCACCCTGTTGGACGCGATGAGAAGAAGGGGCAGGGGAAAATGAAGCGTGTATTAATTGCTAGTCCGGTCAAACAAAAGACACCGATATTGCAGGAATTTTTGCAGAGTTTAAGGGAATTGGAAAAATCAGGGTTGGAGATCGAATATGCCTTTGTCGATGACAATGAAGCCGAATGCGGTCTGCTGCGCGCTTTCGCGGCGGAAAACCCGGCGGTGCATCTTGTGCGGGGCCATGGTCAGGAAGAATATTTATGCAATGAACATACCCATCACTGGCAGGAAGACCTGATATGGAAAGTTGCCGGCTATAAGGATGAGTTTATACGCATGGCCCGGGAACGGAATTTTGATTATTTGTTTCTGGTAGACTCCGATCTTGCTTTACATCCTAAAACACTGGCCCACTTGGTCGGATTGAACAAGGACATTGTTTCGGAGGTCTATTGGACCCAGTGGGAACAGGATATGCCGCGCCTGCCGCAGGTATGGGTGTCCGGCCAATACTGTTTTTGTGAGCGACCGCGCGGCGCAGCGCTATCTGAGGATGAAGCCGGCATCAGACAAGGACAATTTCTCGAGATGCTTCGTTGTCCCGGTGTTTATAAGGTAGGCGGGCTGGGGGCCTGTACGCTGATTAGTGCGAAAGCGTTGCACACGGACATCGCTTTCCGGGAGATCTATAATCTTGGGCTAAGCGGCGAAGACCGCCATTTTTGTGTCAGGGCGGTGGGGCTGGGACTGAAATTATATGCGGATACCTGCTATCCGCCTTATCATATCTATCGGGAATCGGAATTGCCCGGACTTGCTGAGCACAAGGAGAGGTATGATTATGCCGGAAAACAATCCCCGCCCCGCCTGACCGTCGGTATGCTGGTACGCAATGAAGCCGGCCGGTATTTAGAGCAAGTGTTGCAGCAGGTTGTGCAATATGCCGATTATGTTGTCATTCTGGATGATGGCAGCGAAGACGGGACGGTGGAAATATGCCGCCGTGGCCTGGCTGGTGTTCCGGTAAAAATTATCTCCAACGCTGTTCCCGGTTTTCACAACGAGATTTTGTTGCGCAAGCAGTTATGGAATTTAGCGGCGGATACAGACCCGGATTGGATATTAATCCTGGATGCCGATGAGGTTTTTGAGCAGCGGGCCCCGCTTATGCTGCGGCTGCTTTTATGCAATCCGGAGGCCGATGTATATGCTTTCAGGCTATATGACCTGTGGAACGAACAGCAATACCGCGAAGATAAATACTGGCAGGCGCATCGGTATTTCCGTCCCTTTTTGGTGCGTTATAAGGCCGGTTATCCTTACAGATGGCGGGAGACTCCGCAGCATTGCGGCCGCTTTCCGGCCAATGTTATGGAGTTACGGGTGATCAAGAGTATGTTACGTGTAAAACATTTTGGCTGGATACGCGCGCAAGATAAACTTAGCAAGTTTTATCGTTACCGCGCCTTTGACCCCGCGGCCCGATATGGCCTCGCAGAACAATACTTGTCCATTCTGGATCCCAACCCAAAGCTGCTTCCATGGGAGGAGGACGGACTTTAGGGTATAAAGTGCTACTTAATTCAGGCCGGGTAACACTCCGCCCGAATTAAGTATTTGTTTCCGGGCACCATCCTCCAGGTAAATTAATACTATGTTAGGGGATGGGGGGAGGCTTTATGCCGCAATACCCAGGGTATCGGCCGGGATATTCTTTTAAGGGGTTATTTTTCACTGTTTTTTCGTTAGCCATGACAAATATCGCCGGTGATAATATGGCTGTAGTTCCGTTAATGGCGACGGCTTTGCAAAATGATATCTATGGCGTGGTTTTGGCCGCTTATTTCGGAATTGGCGCTTGTTTGGCCGGTATTTCCGCCTGGATTGGCGCGATAGCGAAGGATGAATTACCGCAGACGGTGGAGTGGAATGGCGGGAAACCTGCCAAAGATCTGCTGGCCTGGGCGATACTGGGGGTCTGCCTGCCGGCCAGTGCGTTAACCGGCGGTTTTTTTGCCGGCGCCATTCTGGCGGATATTTTTGGCGTCGCCCATGGCTGGGGTGCTTTTTGGGCCCTGCTAATCTATGCCTTTTGTGTCCGCAAGAAAAATAAGCGGCTTGTTTTATCGCTTAATACCCTTTCCCTGCTGACCATTCCCCTGCTGCTCGCGGCTTGTTTTCCCTTGGGCCAGCTTACCGGCAGCCAGACGCACCTGCCGGTGCCTGTTGACCAGTGGACGGTGATCTGGGCATTGGTGGGTTATAACGCCTGCGGACTGCGTCCGGTATTGTTGACCGAAGCGGGCGCCTGCTTTCATTCTCCCTGGCTGGCGGTGGGCACTGCCGTGGCCGCGAAATGGCTGGAAGGGGCGATTACGCTTTTCTTTGCTTATGCCGTGGTGGAATCGGGCGCGGCGGGGCTGCTGCCAATCGGCCAAATATTAGAAAACCATTGGGGGATGGTCGGACGTATGCTGTTTCTCACAAGTTTTTTGACGGTGATTTTTAGCTGTATGGTACCGGCGATGGATGTCAATGCCCACCAAATAAAAGGTTTGACGGGTTTGCGCCACAGTCACGCGTTATGTTTGGCGTTGATTATCACCCTGAGCATCACTTTTTTGGGACTGGTAAAGCTGTTGGGTATGCTGGCCATCGCCGGTTTGGCGGCAACTTTGACCATGTTGTCCATAGGACGTAAATTTACGCGCTGATCGCAGAAGCAGGTCAAATACATAAAAGAAGCAG
>DHRA01000016.1:110363-126188 GCA_002411145.1 Firmicutes bacterium UBA5324
CTGCTTCTTTTATGTATTTGACCAACCATTAAGCTGTAAAGGGATGAATTCCCCCGTGCTGTTTGCAAAAATTCTGGTTGCGGTCTGTCTGCTGCTTGGTTTAACAGGAACCTGTATCCACAGACTGCCGGGTACACCGCTGATCTTTCTCGCCGCTTTGGTTTACGGCTTCGTGTTTGGGCGATTTACGGGGACGGGCGTTACCTGGCTGGCTGTGCTGGCGGTTTTGATGCTCACTGCCGAACTGGGCAGCCGCTATTTGCGGAGACGGTTGGCGCCCTATGCCGGTATCGGGAAAGTATTCGGCCTGGACGTGGCCGCCGGCGGCTTTGCCAGTCTGGTGGTAACCGATGTCCTGCTGGGACCGGTATTGGGGCTGCTCACCTGGGAGTTGTTTATTGGGAAATCATTGATGCCGCTTATTAAACGCAGCGGCCTGCTGGTGCTTAATTTGTTTGCGGCGGCCCTGTGCCGTTTTATAATCGCCGCGGTGATGATTGTGATTGTCGTATTCAGAGTTTTATGACAGCAGGAGGAAAGATATGAAAGCCTATACGGAACTGGTTCGCCACGGCGGTAATCAACGGTTGTTTCAGGCCATTGAAATGTCTGTCCTGGCAACGCAGGTTAACAGACCTTTGCATATTCATGCCGAAGGGGCGCGGGGAACGGGCAAAACAACCCTTTTCCGGGCGGCCCGGGATTTGTTGCCGTTAATTCAGAGAATTCGCGGCTGCCGTTACAATTGCCATCCGCTGCAGCCCCATTGCCCGGAACATTTTCATCTTTCTCCGGAGGAGGCGGCGGAGATCGGTATTGAGCAGGTGCCAATGCCCTTTTGGGAAATATCTTCCGGGGCGGAAATCAGCACGGTGGCCGGCAGCATCAACGTGCACAATTTCCCGGCGGCCGCGCACCCGGGGGCGAGCATTTTACCGGGTATTATCCCCCGGGCCAACCGGGGTATCCTGTTTATTGACGATATTAATCAGCTTGCTGCAGCATCGCCTGCGGTAATGAAGATCATCCTGGAGGTAATGGCGGCCAAACCGGGACGGGTGCAAATTGAGCAAAGCGGTTTGCCCACGGTGCAGATACCTGTGCAGGTTTCGGTTTGGGCGGCTTCTGATCCCGATGGTTTTCCCGGACCCCTCGAAAGGGTGTGTAAAACGCTGATCGATTGTTTTGATATGGTGATTCGCCTGGGGCGGCCACAGGAAAGGGATATTGTACAGCAGCTTTTACAACAAAGCCAGGTTTACCGGACTAATCCGCGGCAAGTTATCTTCAACGATCCGTTAATTCTTCTCCGGCAGCAACAGCGAAAGCTGAGGGCCGTAGCCGGGGTTTTTGACCAAATACGCCTGTCGGACGCGCTGAAAAACATGATCGCCAATATTTATCTCGATTTTGGGCTGCAGAGTCTGCGGGCGGTGGAAGCAATGGAACTTGGTTCGCGGCTGCAGGCCGCCCTGCAAAACCGGCAACAGGTCCAAATGGCGGATTTAGCCGCCATTATTCCGTTGATCCTGGCCCACCGGGTTAGCCTGCAGACCCTGGAAAAAGTGCTTGCCTATCTGGATTACGCCCAGTTTATCGAAGCAAGGCCTACCCTGCCGGCAAAACTGGAAAAAACCGAAACGCACATCTCAACCTGAAGACATCAGACGCATTATGCAGAGAAAAACGGGCGGTTCCGCGGCTCACCTGACTGAGTTGGGGAACCGCCTTTTATTACCGGATTTTCGCCCGCCGGCACGGCCTTCCCCATGCGCCGGCCCGATTGGCAGGATTTGCCCGCGCAGGCAGAGAATAATCAAAATAAACAGTATGCGAGGGAGGGGACAATTATGCAGGTTTTTTTAATTTCTGCCCTGGTGTTTTCTTTATTGGTGGCCGTGTTTGCTGTGCAGAACGCAATTTTGGTGCCGGTTAATCTCTTGTTTTGGAATTTCCAGATTTCTTTGGTGTTGGTTATACTAAGCGCTTCGGTGGCCGGGGCGTTCATTATGTTTTTTGTCGCCCTGTTCCGGCAGTTTAATCTGGGGCAGAAAATTAAAGAATACGAGGCCCGGGTAAAAGTGCTGGAGGGGAAAATAGCGGAGCTCGAGGGTAAAGTCCGGGAGACACAGGTGCCGGAGGGGCCTTGAAAGCTGATTTTGCATTGATATTAATTGCCATTTGCGTTTAATTGCCGTATAATATAGAGATACGTGCATCGGGTATGAAATGAATCGGAGAAGGTGTAGTGCGTTGGAAATAGACGAGTTGATGCAAAAATTAAAAGGGTACCATCCCGATGCAGATACAGCCCTGGTGCGGAAAGCTTATGAAGCGGCCTTTCTTGCGCACCAGGGCCAAAAGCGTATTTCGGGCGAAGATTATATTCAGCATCCCCTTGGGGTAGCCCGTATTCTGGTGGATTTGCAGATGGATGACCAAACCATTGCCGCCGGACTGCTGCATGATGTGGTGGAAGACACCGCCATATCCATGGATAGCCTGACCAAGTCGTTTGGCCGGGAAATTGCGCTGCTGGTGGACGGCGTGACCAAATTAAGCCGGATAAATTTTAAAAATAAAGAAGAACAGCAGTTGGAAAGCTTGCGGAAGATGTTTATGGCCATGGCCAAAGACATCCGGGTTATCATTATTAAACTGGCGGACCGGCTGCATAATATGCGGACGCTGAAACACATGCCGCCGGAAAAACAGCGGGAAATTGCCCAGGAAACCCTGGAGATATTTACACCGCTGGCGCATCGGCTCGGTATGTCGAATATCAAATGGGAATTGGAAGATTTATGCTTTCGCCATTTGGAACCTGAACATTATCGGGAATTAACGGAGAAAGTAAAGCAGAAGCGGCGGGAACGGGAAGAAATCGTGAATGAGGCCATTGCCACGCTGCGGGAAAAGCTTGATGCCATGGGTCTGCGGGCGGAGATTCAGGGCAGACCGAAGCACTTTTACAGCATTCATAAAAAAATGCTGCGCCAAGGCAAGGAATTGGCGGAAATCTATGATTTGTATGCCATCCGGGTTATTGTGGATACCATAAAAGACTGTTACGGCGTATTAGGGATCGTACACACCCTGTGGCGGCCGCTTCCCGGGCGGTTTAAAGACTATGTCGCCACGCCGAAATCGAACATGTATCAGTCCCTGCACACAACTGTGGTGGGCAACAACGGCGAGCCCCTGGAAATTCAAATCCGGACGTATGAAATGCACCGTACGGCCGAGTACGGTATTGCCGCACACTGGCGCTACAAGGAAGGCGGCAGCGGGGAAAAGGATTTTGAGGATAAACTGTCCTGGCTGCGGCATTTATTGGAGTGGCAGCAGGAGATGAAGGATGCCAGGGAATTCATGGAGACGCTCAAGATGGATGTTTTTTCCGATGAGGTCTTTGTGTTTACGCCGAAAGGGGACGTCATTGATCTGCCCGCAGGCTCCAACCCCATAGATTTTGCCTACCGTATTCACACCGCGGTCGGGCATCGCTGTGTGGGCGCCAAAGTTAACGGGCGGATCGTGCCGCTGGACTACAAGCTGAATAACGGGGATATTGTCGAGGTCATTACCACTAAGCAGAGCAACGGGCCCAGCCGTGACTGGCTGAATATTGTCCGCTCCTCCGATACCAAGAATAAGATTCGTCAATGGTTTAAAAAAGAAAAACGCGAAGAAAATATAGTTAAAGGCCGGGAAACTTTAGAAAAAGAGAGTAAAAAGCAGGGTTATGAATTTTCCGAACTGGCGAAAAATGACCGGCTGAGCGAGGTCGGGCGGCGGTTTAATTTCAACACGGAAGACGACCTTTACGCCGCCGTCGCCTATGGCGGAATTACCGCCCAGGCGGTGCTTGTACGGTTGATCGACGCCTTCCGGCGGGAACATAAGCCCATCGAGACAGAACAAATCAGTCAATTTTTGGCGGACCTGAAGCCCAAAACCGGTAAACCACGCAAATCGGGCCATGGTATTCTGGTCGAAGGGGAACCCGATCTGCTGGTGCGGCTCTCGAAATGCTGCAATCCGATACCCGGTGATCAAATAGTAGGCTATATCACCCGGGGACGGGGAGTTTCCGTGCACCGGGTCGATTGTCCCAATGCCCTGCACCACCGGAACGAAAACGAGCGGCTGGTCGATGTGCAGTGGGAGACCAGCGGCGCCAACTTCTATCAGGTATCCGTGGAGGTCACTTGTCTGGATCGCCCGGGGATGTTGTCCGATATCCTGTCCGCGGTGGCGGAAACCCGAACAAATTGTGCGACGGTGCACGCGCGGACAACGAAAACAAAATTGGGGATTATTACTTTGGTTTTGCAAATTAATAATTTGGCGCAATTGGAGACGATTATGCAGAAGGTGCGGCGCGTGGAGGATGTTTACAGCGTTTGCCGCGCCCAGCCAAATCAAACGGGGGATTAAGGCATGCGGGCGGTGGTACAGCGGGTAACACAGGCACAGGTAATAGTAGAGGAAACGCCGGTGGGCAACTGCGGGCCGGGTTTGGTAGTATTGCTCGGGGTGGGACATGGGGATACGGAGACGGATGCCCGTTTCCTGGCCGACAAGATTGTCAATTTACGCCTGTTTTCCGACGCGGACGATAAAATGAATTTATCGGTAAAGGATATTGGCGGTACGATCCTGGCCGTATCTCAGTTTACTCTCTATGGCGACTGCCGCAAGGGGCGTCGTCCCAATTTTACGGCGGCGGCCCCGCCGGACCAGGCCCGGAGTTTGTATGAGCAATTTGTCGGTTACTGCCGGGAACAGGCGGTGCCGGTGGAAACCGGCCGTTTTCAGGCCCACATGCTGGTGGAGATTCACAACGACGGTCCGGTCACGCTGTTGCTGGACAGCAAGCGCGAATTTTAAGGGGGTGGGCGGAATATGTTTATCACAAAACGGGAAGTCGGTCCTTTAGCGGCGAACTGCTATATTATTGCCGATGAGAAAACAAAAGAGGCCGCCGTCATCGATCCGGGCGGAGACGGGGAGCAGATTGCCGGCCTCTGCAAGCAGCAAGGGTTTACCCTGCGCTATATTATCAACACACATGGCCATGCGGACCATATTATGGGCAATGCGGCCCTGAAAGCCGCCACCGGTGCTGAACTGCTGGTGCATGCCGCCGATGGGGCGAGGCTGACCAGTCCGGAGCTAAGCCTTGCCGCCTTCGTAGGCCTGCAGGCGGAACTGATTCCGCCGGACCGGACCCTCACCGACGGGGAAGAATTGCCCCTGGGTGCGTTGCGCTTAAAAATTATCCATACCCCCGGCCATACGGCAGGCGGGATCAGCATTGCCGTCGGGGAGGCCCTGTTTACCGGGGATACTTTATTTAACGGCTCGATTGGCCGGACCGATTTCCCGGGGGGCTCCCATAAAGAACTCATTCAAGCTATCAAGACGAGGCTGTTTACCTATCCGGAGGATACCGTGGTGTATCCGGGACACGGACCCGGCACTACGATTAAGGCGGAAAAGGAAGGCAATCCTTTTGTGCGGCCATGACCCAGCGCCAGCCTTACGCTTAAGGAGAAAGGGGGCTTTTTGTGCAGCAAGTTCAGTCGCCGCAGACGGCCATCAAGATACTGGTGGCCATTGTGGCCATTTGGGGCATATTAAATGCGCGAACCATATTGTTTCCCGTAATTGTCGCCGTGGTTTTAACTTTTATCCTCCATCCGCTGGTCGAATTTTTTGTCCATACACGCTGTTATCCGCTTAAGCGGACTTTTTCCCGCACAGCGGCCATTTTCTTCAGCTTTTTAGTGGCAGCCGGCGTATTTGCTGTCCTAATAACTTTTGTTATTGTGCCCTTTGCGCATGAATTCGAGCGGTTTGCCGTAAACCTGCCTAATTATATGAAACAGACCCAGGAATTGATTTTTCATTTGCAGCAAAGCGCCCGGCAACTGGAATTGCCGGATTCGCTGGAGAACTTGCTGCGGGAAGGCATGTCCGAGGCCGCCGGTTATTCGGTGGATTTGGGCCGGCGCTTTCTTTCCGGCACCATCGGTTTTGCCACCCGGGTCGTGGATTTGGTGGTAGTGCCGGTGTTGACGTTTTACTTCTTAAAAGACTGGATGATCATCAGGGATGCCTTTGTCAAACTCGTGCCCGCAGAGCAGCGGACCCGGGTGCTTCGGATCATCGAGGATATTGGTTTGGTAATCAGCGGTTATCTACGCGGCCAAATCGCCGTGAGCGCCATTATGGGCGTCATGGTTTTTGTCGGGATGTATGCGTTTCAAATGAATTACGCGCTGACCATCGGACTGATTGCCGCCCTTACGGAATTTGTGCCGATTATCGGACCGATCATCGGTTCCATACCTGCGTTGCTCGTCGCTTTACTGGTTTCGCCCATGTTGGCGGCAAAAGTAGCGATCTTTTATATCATCATGCACCAAGTGGAAAATCATATCATTGTCCCCAAGATTATGGGAAAAAGCATTGATTTACATCCGGTTACCGTTATTCTTGCTTTTCTGATCGGGGCCCAGCTCTTTGGTCTGGCGGGCATGATCCTGGCAGTGCCGGTGGCCGCTATCTTAAAAGTCCTATTTTACCATGTATGGGATAATAAGTAAAAAAGCGAGGCGAAGATCATGCCCTTATCCATCAATGAAGTGAAGAAGCTGTTGAGGGCTAAAGAATATAAACTGACGCCGCAAAGACAGATTATCATGCAGGTTTTCCTGGATATCGGCGATCAACATCTCAGTGCGGAAGACGTTTATCAGATCGTCAAACAAAAGCATCCTGATATAGGTTTGGCTACGGTATACCGTACGTTGGATTTACTGTCCGACCTGGAGGTACTGCGAAAAATGGATTTTGGCGACGGGCGCAGTCGGTTTGAATTAAACACGGCCGGCACCCATCAGCACCATCACTTGATTTGCCTCGAATGCGGCGCGGTGGAGGGCTTTGACGATGATCTGCTTGATGGCCTCGAACAAGTTATCGCGGCCAAGAGCAAGTTTAAAATCGTGGATCATCAACTGAAATTTTATGGCTATTGCCAGGCCTGTCGGAAACAGGAAGCCCATGACTGAAAAATTTCTTCTGTATTTTGCGCGGCCGGACTTGCTGTCGGCCGCCGAAGAAATGTTGCGGCTCTATCGGCCCGCCGCCGCTTTTACGGTGCTTTCGGCCGAAGAGTTCCGTTGCTGGCAGAATCGTCCCGCCGCCGGCGAGATCCTGATTAGCGGGGAGGCCGCGGGGCCGGCGGAGGAAACTCCCGGCTGTCTTGCCCGCCTGTCCTTTCTGCGTCAGGGGCATCTGACAAACTTGCAGCGCAAGCTGACGGTGGACAGGCTGCCCTGGGAAGATAAAACCGGGGCGGAGCGGCGGTGTATACGGCTTCTGCTCAATGGGCTGCTCAAGGATTTCCGGGGAGAACCGGCAAGTCCCTGGGGGATCCTGCGCGGTGTTCGCCCCACCAAACTGGTCCATCGCCTGCTGGATACCGGACAGCCTGCCGCGGAAATCAGGGCATTGCTGGCGGAGGCCTATGCCCTGGACCAGGCCAAGGCGGACCTGCTTACGGAAGTAGCGCTCAGACAGCGCCCCTTTCTTTCCTCCCGGGCGGAAGCGCGGCGGCTGGTTAGTATATATGTAGGCATTCCCTTTTGTCCTTCCCGTTGTTTGTACTGCTCTTTTCCCTCCTTTCCTCTGCAGGGGGCGGAGCGGAGGTTAGCAGAGTTTCTCGACGCCCTGCGGCGGGAAATCGCGGCTGTGCGGCAGTTTTTCGCGCAGCATGGTCTAAAAACCCAAACCATTTACATCGGCGGCGGAACACCCACAAGCCTGCCGGACAGAGAGTTTAGGCAATTAGTGCGGGATATCGGCCAGGCCTTTTCCAGTGCTGATCTGCGGGAGTTCAGCGTGGAAGCGGGGCGCCCCGATACCATTACCCCGGTCAAATTGATGACCATGCGGGAAGCGGGCGTAGATCGCATCAGCATTAATCCCCAGTCCATGCGGGAACGCACCCTGCAACTCATCGGCCGCTTCCATCGGCCGGACCAGGTGGAACAGGTTTTCCGGCAGGCGAGGGAAGCGGGCTTTGACAATATTAATATGGACCTCATCGCCGGTCTGCCGGGGGAAACTCCGGAGGACGTGCTTTATACCCTGGAGCGTATCGGCCGGTTGCGGCCGGAAAGCCTGACGGTGCACACCCTGGCTGTAAAACGGGGTTCGAACCTGAAGGAAAGCGGGGAGTTCAGTGCTGCTCCGGCTCCCCTGGTGCGGGACATGCTGGGGCTTTGCGCCGGTGCCGCCCGGAGCTGGGGCCTGGTCCCTTATTATTTATACCGGCAGAAATATATGGCCGGGAATCTGGAAAATGTCGGGTATGCCTTGCCAGGCAAGGAGTGCCTGTACAATATACAAATTATGGAAGAACGCCAAAGTATTGTGGGGCTGGGCGCAGCGGCGGCCACCAAGGCGGTAAATCCGGCTGACCGGCGGGTCACCAGCTGCTATAACCCCAAGGATGTAGCTACATATATTAATGATTTACAGGGCTATGTAGCGCGGAAATTGACATTGATGCAGCGTGTTTTCACAAGCAAGGAGGAATAATTTATGTTGACTTCTGGCCCACGGGGGACGAAGGACATCCTTCCCGGTGTGGTTGAACAATGGCAGCAGTTTGAAGGCCTGGTGCGGGATATGTGCCGGCGCTATAATTACCGGGAGATTCGCACCCCCATTTTTGAACATACGGAACTATTTCAACGCGGGGTAGGGGAAACGACGGACATTGTAGAAAAGGAAATGTATACGTTTTTCGATCGCGGCGAGCGCAGCGTTACCTTGCGTCCGGAAGGCACCGCCGCAGTGGTGCGCGCCTTCATTGAACACAAAATGTACGCGGAACCCCAGCCGACGAAACTTTATTATCTGGGCCCCATGTTCCGTTATGACCGGCCCCAGGCGGGCCGTTACCGGCAGTTCCATCAATTTGGGGTGGAAGCCGTCGGCGCGGCCGGCCCGGCCATTGATGCCGAAGTAATCGTACTGGCCGTGCATATGCTGGAACAGTTGGGACTTACCGGCCTGCAGCTGTTTATCAACAGTGTCGGCTGTCCCCAATGCCGTCCGTTGTATAAAACGGCTTTGCAGCAGTTCCTGCAGGAAAAGACCGGCCGCCTGTGCGGCGACTGTCAATCACGCTATGAACGGAATCCCCTGCGGATACTGGACTGCAAAAATAAGGAATGCGGGGAATTGACCCAGGGGGCGCCTGCGGTGGTGGATTGTCTGTGCCCGGAGTGCGCGGCGCATTTTTCCCGGCTGCAGAGCCTGCTGACGGGCGCGGGTATTGCCTACAGTGTAAATCCGCGGCTGGTCAGGGGTTTGGATTATTATACAAAAACAGCCTTCGAAATCCAGTATCCGCCCCTGGGGGCCCAAAGCGCCGTTTGCGGCGGCGGACGGTATGACGGTCTCATCGCGCAATGCGGCGGCGAGCCTATGCCCGGCATCGGCTTTGGCATGGGCATAGAACGGGTGATGCTGGCGCTGGAAAAACAGGGCTTGCTTACCCAAGGGGCAAAACCGCTTGCTTTGTTTTTGGCCGGTATGGGAGACGCGGCCTGTAACGCGGCCTTTGCCCTGCTGCGGAAAGCCCGGGCAGCCGGCCTGGCCGCGGAGATGGACTACATGGACCGCAGTCTCAAGGCCCAGATGAAATACGCCGCCAAAATACCGGCCCGTTTTGTGGCGATATTAGGGGAAGAGGAATTGGCGGAACAGGTGGTTTCGCTGCGTAATATGAATTCCGGTGAACAAACAAAGGTTCCCTTTGAAAAACTAATTGAAACCATGCTTGGGAAACAGGAGGAAGAATAATCGTGGAAACAATGCAAGGATGGAAGCGGTCTCACGCCTGCGGCGTTCTGGGGCTTGCGCAAACTGAACAGGAAGTGACCTTGACGGGCTGGGTAGCCCGGCGCCGGGACCATGGCGGCTTGATTTTTGTGGATTTGCGTGATCGCACAGGCATAGTCCAGATCGTATTTACGCCGGACATGCCCGATAATGCTTTCCATAAGGCGGAAGCGCTGCGCAGTGAGTTCGTCATCGCGGTAAAGGGCAAAGTCTCGGCCCGGCCGGAAGGCACGGTGAACCCGAACTTAGCCACCGGGGACATTGAGGTCTATTGTTCTGCATTACGGCTGTTGAATGCGGCCAAAACCCCGCCCTTTTATATTGCCGATGAGGTGGACGTGGATGAAAGTATCCGCCTGAAATACCGCTATTTGGATTTACGCCGGCCGGAAATGCAGCGCAACCTTGTATTGCGTCATCGGGTGACCAAAGCAATGCGCGACTTTCTGGACCGCCATGACTTTGTGGAGATTGAAACCCCGATCATGACCAAGAGTACGCCGGAGGGCGCGCGGGACTATCTGGTGCCCAGCCGGGTAAACCCGGGCAAATTCTACGCGCTGCCGCAATCCCCGCAAATTTACAAGCAGTTGCTGATGGTGGCGGGCCTGGAGCGCTATTTTCAAATTGCCCGCTGTTTCCGGGATGAAGATCTGCGGGCCGACCGCCAGCCGGAATTTACCCAGTTGGATTTGGAAATGTCCTTTGTGGAACGGGAAGACATCATGGAGATCATGGAGGATATGATCGCTTATCTATTCAAAGAGGCCATCGGCCTGGAGGTACAACGTCCCTTCCCCCGGCTGACCTACGGAGAAGCCATGGACCGTTTTGGCTCCGACAAACCCGACACCCGTTTCGCGATGGAACTGATTGATGTTTCCCCGGCCCTGGAGAGTTGCGGCTTTAAAGTATTCCAAAGCGTTATTGCCGCCGGCGGCCGGGTCAAAGGGATCAATGCCAAAGGCTGCGCCAACATGCCCCGCCGGGAAATTGACGGGCTGGTGGATCTCGTTGCTACCTACGGGGCGAAAGGCCTGGCGTGGATGCAAGTTACGCCCGAAGGCGTTAAGTCGCCCATTACCAAGTTTCTCTCCGAGGGCGAACTGCAGCACATTTTGGACCGTATGGAGGCGGCGGAAGGCGATTTACTGCTTTTCGTGGCCGATATACCCGCCGTGGTGGCCGCTTCCCTGGGCGCGCTGCGGTTGGAACTGGGCCGCAGATTGAACCTTATCGATGCCGACAAGCATAATTTTTTATGGGTCATTGATTTCCCCATGTTTGAATACGACGGGGAAGAACAGCGCTGGGTGGCCATGCATCATCCCTTCACCTCACCCCAGGATGACGACATTGCGTTATTGGATAGTGATCCCGGGCAGGTGAAAGCCAAAGCCTACGATATGATTCTCAACGGTACGGAGATTGGCGGCGGCAGTATCCGTATCTATGACCGGGCATTGCAGGAAAAACTCTTCGTAACCCTTGGCTTTAGTAAGGAAGAGGCCTGGAATCAGTTCGGGCACCTCATGGAAGCCTTTGAATACGGCACGCCTCCCCATGGCGGCATTGCCTTTGGTCTGGATCGTCTGGTTATGCTGATGGCCAAGCGTGGCTCCATCCGGGACGTTATTGCTTTTCCGAAAACGCAAAGCGCCACGGACGTGATGGCCCAGGCTCCCTCGGAAGTTTCACCCAAACAACTGCGGGAACTGCACATTAAATCAGAAGTGGTGTTGAAAAAGTAACCGGCAATAATTTAAAACCAAGCGCTCGCGGGTACTTGTATAACATCCCGGGCTTATGACAGAATGTTGCGAAAACTTTCCACTTGACTAGTTTCTTCTCCATCTGTTAAGATGAAAATACATCTTTACGGCCCTACTGTGTGCGAGAAAAATCGTCGTTTTGAGCCAACACTCAAACATTGGGAGTCTGACTCTCGGTGCGGCATGTATGCCCCCCGGCGGGGACACATAAACCATTGAGGCGGGCACCCACCTGCTGCGCGCAGGTTCAAGACGGCGATTCTGAATACGGCACAGTGGGGATATTTTTTTGGCCTCTATGTATGGGAAAACCGCCAAGGCACCACGACGCCAAGGGTTTGAGCGGCTAAAAAGGTATATCTGTTGTCTCACAAATTGATGTTTGATAATGATACCAACTATCTCTGGCACATAATAGGATAATATATTAGTTAATGTGTGGAATTCTCAAATTACCACCGCGTTTGCTACTTAAATTCTTGAACTGTTCTTGGCGTCTTTGCGCCTTGGCGGTTCAATATCTCAGGAGGAACATATGCTGCATCGTTTTACGCGTACGGAATTGCTCATCGGGGAAGAGGGGCTGGCGAAGCTGGCCGGGAGTACCGTGGCTGTCTTCGGTGTCGGCGGCGTGGGCTCCTTTGCCGTGGAGGCGCTGGCCCGGGCCGGGATCGGTCGTCTTGTCCTCATCGATTACGATGATATCTGCCTGACAAATATCAACCGCCAGCTGCATGCCCTGGAGGACACCGTGGGCCGGCCCAAAGTGGAACTGCTGCGGGAACGGGTGTTGAAGATCAATCCCGCGTGCAGGGTTGAAGCCTTGCGGGAGTGTTATACCGCGGAAAAAAGGGAAGAACTGATCAGGCCGGATTACTCTTATATCGTCGATGCTATTGATATGATTGCGGCGAAGGTGGATCTGATACATACGGCGTTGCAGCGCCATATTCCGATTATTGCCAGTATGGGCGCCGGCAACAAACTGGATCCTACGCGCTTCCAGGTTGCAGATATTTCGCAAACCCATACCGATCCCATGGCCAAGGCTGTGCGCAAGCAATTGAAAGAAGCGGGCATTACCCACGGTTTAAAAGTGGTCTTTTCCACGGAGCCTCCCCTTGTGCCACGCAAGCTGGCCGCGGATTGTAAAACGGACTGCATTTGTACAAATCCGGCGGGGCGGGAATTTTGCGCCAAACGCCGGCAGATTCCCGGTAGTATTTCCTTTGTGCCTTCCGCTGTGGGCTTAATCCTGGCCGCGGCGGTGGTAAACGACTTGTTGGCAACCGGGCGCATGTAAAGAGGCGTGTCCGGACTACCAGAAAGATTACAGACGGCGAAAGGAATTTGCCCCCCGACAGGGAATTCAGCAGATAGCAGGCAAAATGCTGATCGCACCGTCTTATGTTGCCGATGAAAAGAGAAAATCCGGATGGGGGTACGTTTACTTATGGGCAGGCAGTCGAGATTTATTATTGGCACGGTGCTCGCCGGTTTGATGGCCTTTTGGCCTTTTCTGCCGCTCTGGCAAGCCGCGGTGGTTGTTGGGCCGCAGACCGCCCGGGCGGCGGGTGCGGAGCAGAAAAACGCGATTGGCGACAGTCAGACTGCGGCCGTAAATACGCAGGAGGATGCGCTGCGGGAAATGATCCTCCAGGAAATTAATCTGTATCTGGGACAGATGGACACCGCCGATCTGGCGGCCAGTTTAAAATTGTTCCGGGTGATGAACCTGCTGAACCTGAAATATACGGGAGAGGTTTCCACCGGTACGCTTTTAACCGGGGCGGTTAAAGGCACGGTAGAGTCTTTGAAGGACCCGTACTCGCTCTATATGGATCCGGATACCTTCAAGGATTTTTCCATTGAAACCTCCGGTTCCTTTAGCGGGGCGGGCATTGTCCTTGGCGTAAAAGACAAGGCGCTGACGGTAATTGCCCCCATTGAAGGTACACCCGGGGAGCAGGCGGGTATTAAGAGCGGGGACCTTATTTTAAAAATTGACGGCAAGGATACCAAGGATATGGCCCTCGACCAGGCCGTGCATCTTATTCGCGGTCCGGAGGGCACTCAGGTTGTGCTCACCGTCGGCCGCAGCGGTGAAGAGGCGAAAGATTACACCATCATCAGGGCCAACGTGCAGCTGCAAACCGTGGCGGGCCGGATGATGGGTGACGGTATTGGCTATTTACGGGTATCCATGTTCAGTGAACATACCGCGGAGGACTTTACCAAGAAACTAAAGGAACTGGAAGACCAGGGGCTGCGGGCGGTGATTCTGGATCTGCGCAATAACCCCGGAGGCTTGATAGATGCGGGTGTAAATGTAGCCGGTCAGTTTGTACCCAAGGGTCCGGTGGTTTCCTATGAAACCAAAGACGGAAGCCGGATAACTTATTTTTCCAATTTGCCGGCGCCGAGATATCCGCTGGCTGTTTTGGTGAACGGCGGCAGTGCCAGTGCTTCGGAAATCCTTGCGGGGGCGGTGCAGGACACGGGAGCGGGCACCTTGATTGGGACGAAGACCTTTGGCAAGGGGTCGGTGCAAAATGTCATCCCCTTTTACGACGCTTCAGCAGTGAAGCTTACGGTGGCCAAGTGGTTTACCCCCAAAGGGCGACCCATTGATGGCGTGGGTATCGAACCGGATATTATGGTCGAGATGCCTGATGCCAAAGAAAACGAAAAAGACCTGCAATTGGAGACAGCGGTCGAACTGCTGAAAACCAAACTGCAATAAAGTTGCAGCGGGCTTGATTATGACCGTTCTTTATGGACACGAAAAACAGAGGCTTACCTGCAGTAAGCCTCTGTTTCGTTGCGGAATCCGGGCGGCGTTTGCTATTTTAAAATCATACGCAGGCCCACCAGCAGCAAAGCGGCGCAAAGCAGCAGGGAAATGGCCCGTGATTTGACTTTCGGCGACAGATAAGCGCCTATTTGCGCGCCGATTACCGCTCCCCCGCCAATAATCAGGGCTGGTGTTACGAGCACATTGCCCAGCAAAAAATGGGATATGACTCCGAAGAGGGCTGAAAAGGTTAAGATGAAATGAGAAGTGGCGGTTGCCATGTGGACAGGGAAACCGAGCAGACAGATCATGGCGGGTACATGGATTATCCCCCCGCCGATGCCGAAGACACTGGAAAAAAAGCCGACAAGCGTGCTGATCCAGGTGCCGGTAAAACGATTGTAGCCCGAGGGATCGGCCTCACAGGCAAGCTCTGCGGCTCCATGCGGGCGTGTGTAGAGAAAAATGGCAATGAGGATTAACAGGATCCCAAAGCTGAGGGAAAAACCGCGGTGCGTAAAAAAATGCGACAGGTAGCTGCCCAATACGGCCCCCGGGAGGGTGGCCAGGCTAAAGCGGATGGCCGCTTCATAATAGACCTTTTTTTGCCTGATGTAGGCGATGGTGCCGGAGAGGGCGTTGAAAAAAACCACGGTCAGTGCGGTACCAACGGCTTCCTCCGGCGGGTAATGCAGGATCAGCAGGAAAACCGGCACAAGAACGATGCCCCCGCCGATGCCCACCAGCGTACCAAAGGTGCCCACGCCGATACCTAAAAGAAACAGTGAGATACTATGCAGTTTGATGCGCCTCCCATGTGTTGATGGAGTAGCGGGCAGGCCTATTTTTTTAGAATGCTGCCCTGTGGGTTATGTTGGTTGTGGCTGTAAAAACCAAGATGTATCCGGTAGGGGCCCGGGCAGCCCGGTGGTACAAAAGCTACCCTGTCTCCCGGGACAATCTTTTCTGCGAGACTCTGGACAAAACCATTTACAAAGATAACCTCAATGTCAGCCAGGGAGATCCCCAGTTTGTTGGCCAGTTCAGTGCCGGTAATTGCGGTTTCGAGGTCGACTGTCAAAGGAATCGGCCAGTTTCTTTGGCGGAAAAGCCTTTGCAGCTGTAAAAATCCTCTCACTTCAATGGCGTTTTTCTGCGGTTCCGTCATGGATATTCCCTCCTATAAATGTGGGGTGATGTGGGGAAGACTTTCATATAGTATTCTTTTTTCCCCCTTAATTAAGTCTCACTTTATTATATTTTCTCGTCCCTGGGGCACAATCCTTTTTATCCGATGACTAGGATTCATATGGGGTTAAAACCCCACCTGAA